>CAXBRX010000466.1:0-2417 GCA_963977835.1 uncultured Derxia sp. | reverse complement strand
GGATCGATTTTCTTGATCCCAAGGTGCGTCAAAAGGGGCCTTTGCAGGCTTCGGGCAAGGCCGAACTGGTTTCGGAGATGCTGGGGGAGATTCGGGTGGCCGGGCATGTGACGGTCCAGATGGAAGCGGATTGTGACCGCTGCCTGGAGCCGGCGGCCGCAACACCGCCGATGCGCGCGTCGCGCTCACGCCGGCCCTGACCCCGGTCGCGTTCAAGGAGCTCGAAGGCTGGGCCGATGACGACATCGCGCAGGCCTGGCCCGCCTTTCTCGCGGGCTGCACCACCTTGCGCAACCGGCCCGAATGGCGCGCGGTCTGCGACGACGCGCAACGCGTGGACGTGAAAAGCCGCTGGGCAATGCGCAAATTCTTCGTCGATCGTTTCCAGCCCTACCGCGTGCGCGCGGTCGACGGTCCGGCGCAAGGCCTGATGACCGGCTATTACGAACCCGTGCTGCGCGCGAGCCGTACCCGCAAAGGCGAGTACCAAGTGCCTTTGTACGGCCCGCCCGACGATCTGATCACCCTCGATCTGGCGAGCTTCGTGCCTGATGCGCAGACCAATCAACGCCTGCGCGGACGCGTGGTCACCGGCGCCGACGGCAAACGCAGCTTCGTGCCGTATTACTCGCGCACCGAACTCACGACCGGCGCGGGCACCGCATCCTTGGCGGGCAAGGAAATCGCCTGGGTGACCGATCCGATCGAAGCCTTTTTCTTGCAGGTGCAAGGCTCGGGGCGGCTGCAATTCGACGACGGGAACTGGGCCCGGATCGGCTATGCCGATACCAATGGCCAGCCTTACCGGTCGATCGGCCGCTGGCTCATCGAGCGCGGCGAATTGCGCGCCGAAGACGCGTCGATGCAATCGATCCAGGCCTGGGCGCGCGCGCATCCCGATCGCATCAATGAATTGCTCGCGCAAAACCCGAGCTTCGTGTTCTTCCGTGAAGCGCCGGCCAGCGATCGCGGCCCGCTGGGCTCGCTCGGCATCACGCTCACGCCCGAACGTTCGATCGCGGTCGATCCGCGTTACATCCCGATGGGCGCGCCGGTCTGGCTCGCAAGCACCTTGCCGATGTCGAGCCAGCCGTTACGCAAATTGGTGTTTGCCCAGGACACGGGCGGCGCCATCGTCGGCGCGGTGCGCGCCGATTTGTATTGGGGCGCGGGCGAGCACGCGGGCGAGCTCGCCGGCCGCACCAAACAGCGCCTGGACCTTTGGGTGCTGCTGCCCAAGCGCTGAAAACCTCAGTTCTTGGCGGTCGACTTCGCGGCCGCGGCAGCCAGCCGTTCTTCGAGTTGATCGGCCGGCAAGGCGCCCGAAGTCCGGCCGCCATCGGCAAAGACGAGGGTCGGCGTGGCCGTGACGCCAAGCTTCTCGGCCAGACGCGTGACTTCTTCGATCGGCGTCTTGCAATCGCCGCTGCCCATCGGCACCTGGTTGTGCAGCATCCAGCCTTCCCAGGCCTGCTGGCGGTCGGAGGCGCACCAGATCTGGCGCGACTTCACCGCCGAGTCTTCGGCCAGGATGGGCACCAGGAAGGTGTAGACCGAGACATTGTCGAGCTTGGGCAACGCTTCCTGCTCGAGCATCTTGCAATACCGGCAATTCGGATCGGCGAAAACGATCAGCGTGCGCTCGCCCTTGCCTTTGACGCTCTTGAGCGCGAGATCGAGCGGCAAGGTCTTGAGATCGACGCGAGTGAGTTCGTCGACGCGCGCCTGGGTCAGGTTTTCACGCGTGCGCATGTCGATGATGCGGCCGACGAACAGATAGTTGGCTTGGTCGTCGGTATAAAACACATTGTTGCCGACCTGCACCTCCCAGATGCCGGCCGGCGAGCGGCGGATTTCGCCGACCTTGCCTTCGGCACCGACACGCTCCTGAATGGCCGCACGCACCGACTCGGGCGTGGCCGGCGCCGGCTTCGGCGGTTCGGAGGTCGCCGTGCATCCGGCCACCGCCGCCAGCGCCACCGCCAGCACGACCGCCGTCAATTTGCTCTTGAGCTTCATGAAAATTCCTTTGCGTAAACCGCTGTTCAGCCCATGGCTTGGCGGATCAGCCTGTTCTTCAAGACCGGGAGTCGGTCGACTAAGTTCATTCCGACGTTGCGCAATCCGCGCGCGATCGGGTCGTCGCGCTCGAACAGGCGCTTGAGCAGATCGGTCGTCGTCATCATCAGATGCAAGTCTTCGCGGCGCGCGCGCGCATAACGGCGCAGCAAGCGCAGATCGCCCAGATCGCGGAAGCTTTCGCGGCTGGTCAGGACATCGAGCAAGGCAACCGCGTCGAGCAGGCCGGCATTCATGCCTTGGCCCGCGAGCGGATGCATCAGGTGCGCGGCGTCGCCGACCAGGGCCAGACGCGGCTGCACGCAAGGGTCGGCCACGAAATAGCGCAAGGCAAACGC
>CAXBRX010000465.1:0-2427 GCA_963977835.1 uncultured Derxia sp. | reverse complement strand
GCGCGCTGCTCGGCGCTGTGGCCGCTGCCACGGCGTTGCCCTGGTGCGGCGCCTGGGCACGGCCCGACGCGGCGCCTGCGCCAGTGCTCGACCGCGAGCAATCGCAACGCTTTCGCGATTGGATGACGCTGCTCATCCACGCCCAGGTCGACAACGGCCCGACGCCGCGCTGGACCCAGCGCGATTGCGCGGGCCTGGTGCGCTTCGCCGTGGCCGAAGCCTTGCGTGCGCACGACGCCGACTGGAAGCGCGCCAACGGCCTGATCGGCACGCGCGTGCCGCCCGATCTCGATCCGGCGGCGGCGCAAGGTCTGCGCAATGCGTGGCGGCGTGCCGATGGCACTCGCGCCGCGTATGTCGGCGCACTCGAACTGGTGCAGGAGAACACCCGCTACGTCGCGCGCCAGCTCAATGCGGCCCGGCCCGGCGATCTTTTGTTTTACGACCAGGGCGACGACCAGCACCTCATGGTCTGGATGGGTCGCTATGTGGCTTATCACACCGGCCATGTCGAACCCGGTGACAACGGGCTGCGCGCTTTGCGGCCCGAGCAATTGTTTGGCTGGCAGGACACCCGCTGGCGGCCGACCGAAGACAACCCCAATTTTTCCGGCGTGTACCAACTCGCCTTTCTCGCACGATGACCATGCACTCGACGCTACGCTCGACGTGGACGCGGACCTCCATCGCTTTTGCCCTGGCCGCCCTGATCGCCGCTTCGCCCCTTTCTTCGGCCGCACCCGCCGCCAAGCCCAAGGCCGCACCGGCCGCCGCCGGGCCCAAGGTGGAGCCGCCCGACGCGCCCATGCCGTTGGCGAATGCGCGCAGTCCTTTCGTGGGCGAGCCTTTCTTCCTGTTGTCGGATGCGACCTACGGCAGCACCGACAACGCGACCGTGCGCCTCGAGCTCAATCAGCCGGCCTCGCTCGAACAGGTGGGCGGCATCGATGTGGTCGTCTACCGCGTGCCCGATCCGCTCGCCTTCTTGCAAAAGCAGAAGAACCTGCATCGTGTGCAGGTCGATGCCAAGGCGGCCGACGACGGCTTGTCGAATGTGCTGACCCATTTGTGGGACAGCTGGGTGGTCAAGGCGCGCATCGCGTGGCGGCGTCTGTTCTCGTCGGATGCGCGCAAGGCGGTGGTCGAGCATGCGCCCGACCTCGGCGCGGGCGCGGACCTGACCAAGCCCTCCACCTTTGAAGAGCCGGCGCGCTTCAAGCCGATCGCGGGCCTGACGGTCGTCGATCGCTTCCGCTATCCCTTGCAAGTGGCCAAGCCGATCGCGCCGCCCAAGGACCTCAAGCTCGAAGGCAGCAGCAGTGAATTCGTGGCCTCCTCGCCGGGCAATGTCTATGTGCCGCTCGGCAAGCGCGCGCCCGGTCTGTACGTGGTCGAAGCGATCAGCGGCCAGCATCGCGCCACCACCTTGCTGTTCGTTTCCGACACCGTGGCGCTGACCAAGGTCTCGGGCGACCAGATGCTGGTGTTCGCGGCCAAGCGTGCTGATGGCGCGCCGGTGCCCAAGACCCGCGTGGTCTGGACCGACGGCGTCGGCGTGCTCAAGAGCGGCGATGCCGATGCGCAAGGCCTGGTCCGCCTCGATCGCAAGGCGCCCGAGCAGACTTATGTGTTCGGCCTCGATCCGACCGGCGGCGTGTTCATTTCCGAGAACTTCTATTACGACTCCGAGATTTACGCGGCCAAGGTCTACACCGTGACCGACCGGCCTTTGTACCGGCCCGGCGATGTGGTGCAAGTCAAGGTCAGCGGACGCGAATTCCGCGGCGCGCGCGATTCGGTTGCGCTCAAGGACGCCGAGATCGCGATGACGGTCTACGATCCGTCGGGCGGATTGGTCGGCTCGCAAAGCCTGCATCTGAACGGCGCGCACGGTGGCGATACGCAATTCACCCTGCCCGAGAACGCGGTTGCGGGCGGTTATGAATTGCGCCTTGCGATGGGCGACGATGTTTACACCGCCGCCTTCCGCGTGGCCGATTATCAGAAGCCGCATTTCGAAATCCTGGTCCAGCCCGACAAGGCCGACCTCGCGCTCAACGAAGCGGTCAACGGCAAGATCCAGCTCAACTATCCCGACGGCAAGCCCGTCGCGCATGGGCCGCGCCACATCTTGAAGCAGCAGATCGAAAAGGCCGGGAAGCTCGGTTACCGCATGAAGAGCGGCGTGGAATGCGAGTTCTTTCTGGTCTCGCCCGACGGCCGTTCCATCGCAGACGAGCGTGATACCCATTCGAAGCCCTGCTACGACCAGTCGGCGCTGATGCGGCGCTACGACGTGATCAGCGAGTTCTGCGACGCGATGCTCGCCCTCGGCTGGAACCCCTACCAGAACGACCACGAGGACGCGAACGGCCAGTTCGAGCTGAACTTCGAGTACGACGACGCCATCCGCACCGCGGACAAGGC
>CAXBRX010000464.1:0-2441 GCA_963977835.1 uncultured Derxia sp. | reverse complement strand
CGTCGAAGCCGCGCTCATGCGCCGCGCCGGCTGGCGGGTCTGGATCGCCTACGATCTGCTTGGCAGCTACGAACAATTTCCGACCAGTCTGCTCGAAGAATTGCAGCGCGACCGCCGCTGGTGCCAGGGCAATCTGCAGAATTCGCGTCTGATCGCCGAACCGGGCCTCAACCCCGTGCACCGCGCGATGTTCGTCACCGGCGCCTTCGCCTACGCCTCGGCGCCGATCTGGCTGGCCTTCCTGATCGTCAGCAGCGTGCTGGTCGCCACCCATCGCATCCAGCCGCATCGTTATTTCACCGAGCCCGGGCAGTTGTTCCCCAACTGGCCGATCAGCGATCCGTCTTACGCGCTGCCTTTGTTCACCGCCACCGCCGCGATGCTGTTCGCGCCCAAGTTCATGGGCCTCGCGCTGGCGCTGTTGCGCGGCCGCGCACGCGGCTTCGGCGGTCCGCTGGCGCTCGTCGCGAGCGCGGCTGGCGAAACCATCGTCTCGGCCTTCCTGGCGCCGGTGCGCATGGCGTTCCATACCAAGTTCGTCATCGCCGCGATCAGCGGCTGGGGTTCGGGCTGGAAATCGCCGCAACGCGAAGGCGCGGCGACGCGCTGGCGCGATGCGATCGTCCATCACGGTCCGCACACCCTGATCGCGCTCGGCTGGGCCGCAGCGGTCATGCATTTCGACCGCGGCACGCTGATGTGGCTATTGCCGGTGCTCGGCCCGATCACGGTCGCTGCGCCGGTGTCGGTGCTGACCAGCCATGGATCGATCGGTGCCTGGTTGCGCCGACGCGGCCTGTTCCTCACGCCCGAGGAAGTGCGCATGCCCAAGGCTTTGCGCGACGCCCACAACCACGCCGAGCAATACGCACCGCTGACCGCGGTCGATTTCCGCCAGGCGGTGGTCGATCAGGAAACCCATCGTGCGGTGGCGCTCGCGACCCCGGCCCGGCACATCGCGGCCGAAGGCACGCTCAAGCGCCGCGCCCAGCGCGCCCACATCTGGCAAGCCATGGTGGCCGGCCCGGAAGCGATCGATGCCCGCGCCCGCATGCGCTTGATGTACGACGCCGGTGCGCTGCGTGAGCTGCACACCCTGGTGCTCACCCATCCGAACGCGCATGCGAGCTGGTTCGCCGATCAGGCCGGCAACGGCCCGCGCCGGCCCTATGTGCTGCGTCGCCCGGCCGTGCTTCATACGCCAACACCGGTCGGCACGGCGGTCGCCGAACCGCGCGCAGCCTGAACAACGTTGCTGCCCGGCGCTTCGCGCACGCGAACCGCCGGTCTGCCGCCACGACCGCGTGTGCGGATTGATTGCGGATGCAACTTTGGATTGCGCATCGCCGCGCCCAGCGGGCCTGCCGCCTAGAATCGGCCCACCTCGTCGCGGCGCAGCCGGTTTGCGCCGTTGAACCGTACTGCCCTCAACGGAGAAACCACATGCGCCTACGTCACCTCGCCATCGTCGCCACCGCCTGCGCCGCCCCGCTGGCCGCGCACGCCGACAACATCGATTCGCTGCAATTGCTGAATCAGCACGAGTTCCGCCTGCTGTCGGAAGACCTCGGCGCCGCCTTGTCCTACAAAGGCCTGGTGCCGGCCGAGCCCTTGGGCATCACCGGCTTCGATCTGGGCTTCGGCGTGACCGGCACCTCGCTCAAGCATCAGGAGCTGCTCTCCAAGGCCGGCAGCGGCGCGGATGTCTCGGGCACCTTGCCGGTGCCGACAGTGCGGTTTTACAAAGGCCTGCCGCTCGACATCGATGTCGGCCTCATGTACTCGGCGGTGCCCAGCTCCAACATCAAGCTGTACGGCGGCGAAGTGCGCTGGGCGGTGATGCCGGGCAGCACCTTGCTGCCGGCGGTCGCCGTGCGGGCGAGCACGACGCGGCTGTCGGGCGTCGATCAACTCGACCTCAGCACGACCAGCCTCGACGTCTCGGTCTCGAAAGGCTTTGCGATGCTCACGCCTTATGGCGGCGTCGGCCAGGTCTGGACCCGCTCGACGCCCAAGGGCGTGCCCACGTTGGCCGGCGAATCCTTCACCCAGACCAAGGTGTTCGCGGGTGTGAACATCAATCTGGGTGTGAACCTCGCGGTCGAAGTCGACAACACCGGCGGCATCAACACCTACGGCGTCAAGCTCGGCGCACGTTTCTAAGGACGTGAGCGGGGCGCGTGCCGCACTGAGGCACGCGCCGGTCAATGCCCGCGGCGCATGCGGCGCAAGGCGAAGCGCGCCGGATCGACCGCATCGGCCAGCACACGCTCGATCGGCCACGGGTCGCCGCACAATTGCGCCGTCACGAGTGCGGCGCTGATGCCGGCCCAGGCGATGCCGCGCGACCCCAGGGCCGCGACGCAGGCGAGCCCGGGCAGACGCGGCATTTGCGCCAACGCGGGCATGTGCCTCTCGGTGCGCGCAGCGAGCGCGGCACC
>CAXBRX010000463.1:0-2461 GCA_963977835.1 uncultured Derxia sp. | reverse complement strand
GAGCAGGCGCACCGGCCCATAGGCCGAGGCGCGCAGGATGGCGCGCAACTGGGTGCGGAACAATTGCGGCTCGGCCAGGCTGTAGCGGATGGCGCGCAAGCCCAGCGCCGGGTTCTCGGTCAAGGGCGCTTCGCGCGCCTCCTCGGTCTGCAATGTCTTGTCGGCACCGATGTCGAGGGTGCGGATGGTGACCGGCGCGCCTTCCATGGCGAGCACGGCCGTGCGGTAGGCCTCGAACTGCTCGTCTTCGCCAGGAAGATCGTTGCGGTTCATGAACAGGAATTCGGAGCGGAACAAGCCGACGCCGGCCGCATTGGCGGCGCGCGCCATCGGCGCATCCTCGGGCATCTCGATGTTGGCGAGCAAGGCGATGCGCCGGCCATCGCGCGTCACCGAAGGACGCGAATGGATGGTGGCCAGCGCCGCACGCTCGCCGACCTGGGCCTGCACCCGGCCGCGGTAATAATCGAGCACGGTTTCATCGGGCGCGACGATGATCACGCCGGCGTTGCCGTCGACGATGATCCAGTCGTCGTCGACCACGCGCGCCATCGCATCATCGACACCGATGACGGCGGGCACATCCATGCTGCGCGCGAGGATGGCGGTGTGCGAAGTGCGCCCGCCGAATTCGGTGCAAAAGGCTGCGATCGGCGCCTGCTCGGGATCGTCATGGCGCAGATGCAGCATGTCGGCCGGCGACAGATCGCTCGCGACCAGAATGCGCGGCACATCGCCTTGCACCTTGCGCCGCTCGGCCACCGCGCCCGACAAGGCCTTGCGCACCCGCGTCACGACCTGCAGCACATCATGCTTGCGTTCGCGCAGATAGGGATCGTCCATCGCATCGAACTGGCGCGCGAGGTCATCGGCGGTTTCGACCAGCGCCCATTCGGCATTCATGCCGCGTTCGGCGATCAGCAACAAGGTTTGCGAGGTAAGCAAAGGATCGTCGAGCAGCATCGCATGCACATCGAGCAAAGCCTTGAGCTCGGCCGGCGCGCCCGTGGGCACATGCAATTTGAGATGCGCGAATTCGGAGCGCACCGCATTCAGTGCGCGCACGAAGCGGTCTTGTTCGCTGCCGCGCTCGAGTACCGGGATGGAGCGGTGGGCGACATCCTGATGCCACGCGTCAAGACACACGGCGCGGCCGATGGCCACCCCGCGCGAAACACCGATCCCATGCAAAGAAAACGTCATCGCGCCCTCCAGCGCGCTGCGCAAGACATCTGCTGTCTCACTCCCCTTCGCCGAATTTATCGTTGATGAGCGCGACGATCGCTTCGAGCGCTGCGTCGGCATCCGGGCCTTCGACGTAGACCCGGACTTCGCTGCCGATTCCGGCCGCGAGCATCATGACGCCCATGATGCTCTTGGCATTGACGCGCCTGCCGGCGCGTTCGAGTTCGACGGACGAAGCATACTTGCCCGCGAGTTGTGTGAGCTTGGCAGACGCGCGGGCATGCAGTCCAAGCTTATTGCTGATCGTGACAGTTGCAGAAGGCATCTTGACGAATTTTTTAGGTGACAGTCATTGCTGCTGTTGCTGTGCCTGAAAGGCCCTATGTGCTTCGCGGTTGTTTGCGTCGGGCATGGCCGCCTGATTTTGCGGCGCCTTGCTGCCCACATGCACGATGCCCAGCGCGCCACCGGCCGCCGCTTTTTCCTCGACCACCGACAAGGGCTCTTGCCGATAGGAAATGGCGCGCAGCAGCATGGGCAGATTGACACCGGCCAGCACGCGCACATGCGGCCCGGCGAGCGACGCGACCAGGTTCGACGGCGTGGCGCCGAAGATGTCGGTGAGGACCAGCACGCCGGCACCGGTATCGACATCCTCGATCAATTGTTCGGCCCGCGCGAGCGCCAAGCCGGTCGTGGCATCGGGGATCACATCGAGTACCGCGATTTGCTGCACCTCGCCATAGACATGCTTGGCCGCCTCGACCAGCGCGCTGCCAAGCGGTCGGTGTGCCACCACCAGGATGCCGATCATGCCGCCCCCACCGCGCTTTCCAGCGCATCGATCATCAATGCCGCCACGTTGCAGCCGGTCTGGTCCATGATCTCTCGAAAACAGGTCGGTGAAGTCACGTTCACCTCGGTGAGATGGTCGCCGATCACATCGAGGCCGACCAGCAGCAAGCCGCGTGCATGCAACACCGGCGCCAGGGTCCGCGCGATGCGCAGGTCGTTGTCGGTCAGCGCGCGCGCCACGCCGGTGCCGCCGGCGGCCAGATTGCCGCGCGTTTCGCCGAGCTTGGGGATGCGCGCGAGGCAATACGGCACCGGCTTGCCGCCGATCAGCAAAACGCGTTTGTCGCCGTCGACGATTTCCGGGATGTAGCGCTGCGCCATGAGGCTGCGCGCGCCGTTGTTGCCCAGGGTTTCGATGATGCTCGCGAGGTTCAGGCCGTCGGGCCCAGATCGGAAGAGCGTCGTGTAGGGAAAGAGTGTA
>CAXBRX010000462.1:0-2471 GCA_963977835.1 uncultured Derxia sp. | reverse complement strand
AGATCGTCGCGGAACTCGATGTGGCGCGGCTTCTTGTAGCCGGTGAGGCCTTGTTCGGCAAACTTCTTGATGTCGGCCTCGGTCAGGCTCGGGTCCTTGCGCACCACGAAGACCTTGACCGCTTCGCCCGAATGCTCGTCGGGCACGCCGATCGCGGCCACTTCCGAAACGCCCGGGCAGCCGGCGATCACTTCCTCGACTTCGTTCGGGTACACATTGAAGCCCGAGACCAGGATCATGTCCTTCTTGCGATCGACGATCTTGGTATAGCCGCGCTCGTCCATGATGCCGACGTCGCCGGTCTTGAAAAAACCGTCGGCCGTCATCGAGCGCGCGGTTTCATCGGGGCGGTTCCAATAGCCGCGCATCACTTGCGGCCCGCGGATGCCGATCTCGCCCGAACTGCCGATCGGCAAGGCTTTGCCGTCGTCGTCGAGGATGGCGATCTCGGTGCTCGGCAAAGGCAGACCGATGGTGCCGGTGAACTTGGTCGAATCGATCAGGTTGGCGGTCACGACCGGCGAGGTTTCCGACAAGCCATAGCCTTCGACGATCGAACAACCGGTGAGTTGATACCAGCGCTCGGCGACCGGTGCCTGCACCGCCATGCCGCCGCCCATCGAGACCTTCAGATGGCTCCAGTCCATCTTCTTGAAATCGGGGTGGTTCATCAGCGCGTTGAACAAGGTGTTCACCGCCGGCAGCATCGAAATGTGCTGCTTGGACATGTCCTTGATGAATTGCCCGATGTCGCGCGGATTGACGATCAGCACGCACATCGCCCCCAGACGCATGCCGACCATGCCGCAGACCGTGAGCGCGAAGATGTGGTACAGCGGCAAGGCGACGACCATGTTGGCCTGCCCGTCGAGTTTGCCGAGCGCAGGCTGGAACCAGGCGTCGCATTGCAAGGTGTTGGCGACGATGTTGCCGTGGGTCAACGTGGCGCCCTTGCTCACGCCGGTGGTGCCGCCCGTGTATTGCAAGAAGGCCACGTCGTCGAGCGACAGCTCGGGCTTGGTGAAGCTGGCCGCGGCACCGCGCGCAATGGCGTCGTTGAAAGGCACATGGCCGGGCAGATCCCAGGCCGGCACCATCTTCTTCACCTTGCGCACCACGAGGTTGACGATCCAGCCTTTGAGCAGGCCCATCAGATCGCCGAGGCTCGCGACCACGACCTGCTTGACGCCGGTATGCGCGATGACGGCCTGCAGCGTGTGCGCAAAATTTTCGAGGATGACGATGGCCTCGGCGCCCGAATCCTTGAGCTGATGTTCGAGCTCGCGCGGGGTGTACATCGGGTTGACGTTGACCACGATGCCGCCCATGCGCAGCACGCCGAAGATCGCGATCGGATATTGCAGGCAGTTGGGCATCATGATCGCGACCCGCGTGCCCTTCTTGATGCCGACCGATTGCAAATACGCGGCGAACTTGCGGCTGTATTCGTCGACCTCGGCGAAGCTGAGCTTCTTGCCCATACAGACATAAGCGCTGCGATCGCGGTATTGCTGCGCGCTGCGCTCGAACAGATCGACCACTGAACGATAGCCCGAGGTATCCACCTCGGCCGGCACGCCTGCCGAGTAATGCTGGGTCCAGAACTTGGCGCCGGATGCCGTGCTCATGCGAGTCTCCTGTACATACTTATGAAATCTTTTGGCGGATCGAAAGTCGCCGCATCATAGCCTGAGGCATTGCGCATGCAGACGAGTTCATCCTCTAGGGGCAAACCCGCGCTGGCTCTTGATTTCCGACCGGCTTGCTGCATCACCATATGGGCCGATCGGATGCTGCGGCGCACGAGGATGCGCTTCTAGCGCGCCTGCACGGCCGCTTCGGCGCGCACCCGGGCGGGCTCGCGGGACGCTACGCACCGGATGCGAAAGCGATGCAGGAGTACGTCGCCGCAGCGCGCGACGACTGCCTCGAACCAATCACCGACCGCGCGGGTGGCGGTGAGCACCTCGACGTCGGCGGCACCGAGACCAAAGGAGGAGGCGTAGCGCGCGCGCCGAGCGGCGGGAAACTCGGGGAGGGCGTACTGGATCCCCTGCACGAAGGCCTCGCTGAGCACGAGGGGGGGCAGATCCGGCTCGGGGAAATATCGGTAGTCGTGACTCCCTTCCTTCGACCGCGCGGCCCGCACCCGGTCCGCGGCAGCGTCAAACAGCATGGTCTCCTGGACCACCGTCCCACCGGCGTCGTGCACCGCGCAGTGCCGCGCGAATTCGAGCTCCAGCGCGCGCTCGACATGCAGTTCTTGCACAGCACCGTTTTCCACAATGGCCACGCGCGTTTCTTGAGGCGACCAATTGATGAGCACATCTTGTTGAATGGGCATGACTTAGACCTCAAATCCAAACTGACGCAGCAAAACAGCCGTTTCATACAAAGGCAAGCCCATGATGCCGGAATAACTGCCACGCATAGCCGCAATATACGCGGATGCACGCCCTTGAATGGCATAG
>CAXBRX010000461.1:0-2505 GCA_963977835.1 uncultured Derxia sp. | reverse complement strand
GCCGGGCGCGCGCCGGCGTCGGTATGCACCGCGGGCGGCGCCGTACATGCGGACAATCCCAGTAGGCCGGCACAGGCGGCCAGGCCGACAATGCGCAAGCCGATGGAATGTGATCGAGGACGAGGTGGATACATGGCTTGGTTGCTGGTCGAGGCCTTGGCGGCGCTCGCCTTGCTGATCTTCATAGTCTGGTGGACGACGACGCCCGGGCGCGGACGCCGTTCTTCTCGACCGCGCGACGACGCCGAGGTTCCGCCGCGCGATTGAAGCCGGCGCACCCGGTTCAATGCAGCATGTTGGGCAGATACAGGCCGAAGACCGGAATCGGCACTTCGAATTGCGTCCCGTCTTCGGCGGTGCAGTAGTACTCGCCGTGCATGGTGCCGCTCGGCGTGGTGAGCGAGGTGCCGCTCGTGTATTCGAAGCTTTCGCCGGGCTGCAGCAAGGGCTGGTGACCGACGACACCCAGGCCGCGGACCTCCTGCACATCGTCGTCGGCATCGGTGATGATCCAATGCCGCGAAATCAGTTGTGCCGCGACCTGACCGGTATTGCGGACCGTGATGGTGTACGCCCAGACGTAGCGATCCTGGTCGGGTTGCGACTCGTCCTCGAGGTACTGGGTGCGCACATCGACTGCGAACTGGTACTTGTTCATGGCCGCCATCGTAATCCATGCGCGGTTAGAATCCGCAACGCCCGCCCAGGAGACAACAAAAGATGAGCCTCTACCGCATTGCCCCGTCCATTTTGTCCGCTGATTTCGCTCGCCTGGGCGATGAAGTGCGCGCCGTCATCGATGCCGGCACCGACTTCATCCATTTCGACGTGATGGACAATCATTACGTGCCCAATCTGACCTTCGGCCCGATGATTTGCGAGGCGGTCAAGCCGCATGCCAAGACGGCCGACGGCACGCCGGTGCCCATCGATGTGCATCTGATGGTCGAGCCGGTCGATGCGCTCGCGCAGATGTTCGCGAAGGCCGGCGCGAGCTACATCACGTTTCATCCGGAAGCCTCGCGCCATGTGGACCGCACCTTGTCCTTGATCCGCGAAGCCGGGTGCAAGGCCGGGCTGGTGCTCAATCCGGCCACGCCGCTCGCGATCCTCGAGCATGTGATGGACAAGCTCGACATGATTCTGCTGATGTCGGTGAACCCGGGCTTCGGCGGGCAGAGTTTCATTCCCGCGGTGCTCAACAAGGCGCGTCAGACGCGCGCGCTCATCGATGCGCATGTCGCCCGCGGCGGACAGAACATCCTGCTCGAAATCGATGGTGGCGTGAAGGTCGACAACATCCGCACGATCGCCGAGGCCGGTGTCGACACCTTCGTGGCCGGCAGCGCGATCTTCAGCAAGCGCGATGCCGATGGCGGCTACAAGACCGTGGTGGGGCAATTGCGCGCGCAACTGGCGCAGGCCAACGGCGTGCGCTGCTGATGTCCGCGCCGATCCGCGCCGCGCTCATCGATCTCGACGGCACGCTGTTCGACACCATCGGCGACATCACGGCCGCCGCCAATGCGATGCTGGCCGATGCCGGACGCGCGCCGCTCGCGCGCGAAATCGTCGCCGCCTATGTCGGCAAGGGCGCGGCCAATTTCGTCGCGCGTGCGTTTGCCGAAATGCCGGAAAGCCTCGCGGATGCCACGGTGGTCGAGCGTTGGCTGCCGGTGTTTCTCGCGCATTACGCGCAAGGCAATGGGCGTGCGGCGCGCGTTTATGCCGGCGTCGTCGAAGGCCTGGGTGCCATGGCCGAGCTGGGTCTGCGCCTGGCGGTCGTCACCAACAAGCCGCGTTCGCTCACGCTGCAATTGCTCGACCATTTCGCAGTCGCCGATCGTTTCGACGCCGTGGTCGCGGGCGGCGACACGCCCAAGCACAAGCCCGATCCCGAGCCCTTGCTGCATGCCTGCAAGCTGCTCGGTGTGAATGCACATGAAGCCGTCATGATCGGCGATTCGATCAATGATGTGCAGGCTGCGCGCGCTGCGGGCTGCCGTGCGCTCGTCGTGCCTTATGGCTACAGCGAAGGCGTGCCGGTGCAGACCTTGGCGAGCGATGGTATAGTCGCCACGCTGCTCGAAGCAGCCGACTACATCCGTACGACCCAAATCCGCAACGCACATGTCTGACCGCAAGACTTCTTACCGCGCTTGGCGCTGGTGGTATTGGCCCTCGGGCCAATGAGTCTTCGCGCGTCCATCGGCCGGGCGCCTCCTCCCCAGGGGCCGACACAACTCAACTCAGTGGCACCGCGTGGAAACTTCCATGCGCATGGCGCGCAACCACGTCCGCGCGGTCGCCACGTCGGGAATCAAGCACATGACTGAACTCGAATTCAAGGCGATCGCCGCACAAGGCTACAACCGCATTCCGCTGATGCTCGAATGCTTCGCCGACCTCGACACGCCCTTGTCGCTGTACCTCAAGCTGGCGCACGACACCAATGGCGGTGCGCATTCCTTCCTGCTCGAATCGGTGGTCGGCGGCGAACGCTTC
>CAXBRX010000460.1:0-2525 GCA_963977835.1 uncultured Derxia sp. | reverse complement strand
CAGGGCGCGGCCGTCGGTCTGCCAATGCGGCAGCTCGCGTGCCAGACGCGCGTGGATTTCGGCTTCAGCGTAAGGGGGTGGATCGCCGGCGGGCATGAAGGAGGCTCCAGAAACCCTGGGGAAGCTCCATCATGCGCCCAATGCCGGGCGCCAAGCCCGCGATCAGGCGCGGGCCTTGCGCGCCGCGTCGTAGGCGACGTTGAGTTCGGCCGTCATGCGCTCGGCCAGGGCGCGCAATTCCGGCCCCAGGGTGGCGACCTTGTCGGGATGGTATTGCGCCACCAGGCGGCGGTAGGCGTATTCGATCTGCTCGATCGAGGCATCGGGCGCCACTTCGAGCACGTCGTACCAGGCGCGGCGTGCATTGCCTGCGGCGTCGAACGGATTCGGCCGCGCGGTGTTGGGCGCCGCGCGCGGCGGCCGCTTGAGCTTTTCAAAGACGAACCCGATCAACCAATACCCGATCAGGGCGAAGACGATGATCACGCCCCAGACTTCTGCCGTCACGATTGCGCCTTTCGTTCAGCCAATACCGCATGGACATGCGCGACTTCCTCGGGCAATGCGCCGCATTGCATCCAGGCCTCGGCGCGGCCGCTGCCGTCGAGCCGCAAAGCCACGCGTTTGGTCAGATTGGCCGCATACGGAATGCAGGCCAGACTATCGAACCCGAGCGACCAGAGCGCGCGCCGGTTCAGCCCGAACACGGTTGCACGCCGCACCATGAAGACCACGCCGACGAGGCTGATCAGGTAGGCGGGCGGCAGGACGATCAGGGCGGCCAGGCCGAGGCCGCGCCAGGCGGTGAGCGCCGGGCCGGCGATGAACAACAGCACGAAGATGAGAGTGCTCGTCCAGCGGAACGGCCACAGCCGGGCGCGCGCGTTGCCGATGGCGGCCAGGGCAGCCTGGGTCGCCGCGTCGGCTGCGGGGAGGTTGGCCGCGCCTGGGTCGGCGGCGGTTTGCGAGGCGCCGGTCAGGCCGCCACGGAACACCGCCAGAAACGGCGCCAGCGGCGCGACCCAGTACAGATCACCACCGCGAAAGCTGAACGGCACGCGCGCCAGGATGGGCCGCAGCCGCTTCCATGATTCGACGAACAGCAGGTCGTCGGCGCGCGCCACCACGCCGACATCGAACGCATAGAACGCGAACGCCACCAGCCACAAGGTGTACTCGAACCCGAGGATGCGATCGAGCACTGTGCGCTTCCTTCAGTCCTTCTTGCCGAACAGGCGCTTGATGCCGGCCCACAAGGCCGCCAGCGCGCCGCCGATGGCGAGGATGACCAGCTTGACGTTGGCCAGCAGCTTGGTCAGCAGGCCGCTCTTGACGGCTGCCGCCGCGGCGCCGCCGGCGATCAGGGCGCCCAGGCCGATTTCGGCGACATGGTCACCGGTCTTGAATTCGGAATACTTCTCGCCCGAGTTGTATTCGAAGCCCTTGAGCGCTTCGCGGAAGGCGACGATGTCCTTGTCGAGCGATTGCGGATCGGACACCAGGGTCGCGCTGGTATAGCCATGGCGGCCCAGGATGCGGATGGTGTAGTTGACCGAGACATTGCCCTTGTCGTCACGGATGCGCGTCGCCCATTCGAGCTGCTTGCTGTTGGTGTCGTAATGCGGGGGCACATGCCAGCCTTCGAGGTGCAAGGTGCTCAGGCCGCGCTTCTTGAGTTCGGCGTTGTTTTCTTCCTCGCCTTCCTGCATCGACTTGAGCAGCGCGTCGGCGTCGATCTTCTCGTCGTCCTTCACATAGCCGGCATCGTCGAACGAAAACACGGCAAACCATTCGCCTTCATCGGTGACCAGGGTGTAATGGTCGGGCATGGGCAGGTTGCCCGTGAGTTCGAGGAATTTTTCGGTGCCCTTGTTGCTGAGGAAGCGGCCGTTCTTGTCGAGGTGCAGCGTGGCCGTGGTGCCGATCTTGCCGTCGGCCGGGCCGACGATCCACGGCAGCTTGGCGAAGGCGTCTTCGGCGCCGGCGGCTTCGGGTTGGGAAGAATCGGCCGGTGCCGCTTGGACGAAGGCGCTGGTGCACAGCAAGGACAGTGCGAGCAGGACGGTACGCAACATGATGAGGTCTGGAAGTAGGAGGTGGAATGAAGTGGCCGCCGGGCGGCCACGAAGCGCCGGCAAGGATCGCGCGTTGCGCGCCCGAACGCCATGGCTTGGCGCACGAAACCGTTGTGCGCAACACCTAGGCGTGTCCCACGAATGATGCTTGAGCGCCGCCCGCAAATCGTGCTGGGCGGCGCGCCGGGTGGCGCTTTTGCGCCAGCCGACGGCTCAGAAATCTAAAAGCCGCGCATCAGAAGCCAAACAGGCCTTTGAGGGATTTGACCTTTTCCACCGCCGATTTGGCGTTGTCGAGCGTGACGGCCGGTTTGGCCGGCTCGGCGGGTTGCGGGTTGCTGGGCGCCGGGGCGCTCGCAGGTGCTTGCGCCGTGCTGCCGGCATTGCCGGCCGGTTTGGCCGCAGACGCCTGGGCATTGCCCACCGGGGCGGTCGCGCCGGCACGCGCGA
>CAXBRX010000459.1:0-2537 GCA_963977835.1 uncultured Derxia sp. | reverse complement strand
ATGCCGGTGCGTTCGCGTTCGCGCGCTTCGAGCGCGACCAGGAAATCGCCATGGTTGGTCTGCAGCGCGCGCAATTCATCGAGTTCGGCATCGACGCCGGGCGCAATCACGCCACCATCACGCAGATTCACCGACGGTTCGGGCGCGACGCGCGCGAGCAGCGCGAGCGCTTCGGGCGGCGCATGGCAATCGGCGCGCAGGCCGCTGATCAATGAACATGGCGCTTCGTCGGCCAACGCGGCGAGCGCGGGCAGGGTGGTCAGGTCGCGCGCGAGGCTGGCCAATTCGCGCGGCCGCGCCGAACGCAAGGCGATGCGCGCCGCGATGCGGTCCATGTCGGAAATCTGGCCCAAGGCTTCGGCGAGCCGCGACAGGAAAAACGGCTCGGTGGTCTCGCGCGCGAGCAAGGCGCCGATCGCTTCATGGCGCGCCTGCACCGCCGCGACATCGCGCAAGGGGTGATGCAGCCAATGGCGCAGCAAACGGCTGCCCATGCCGGTCGCACAGCCGTCGAGCAGCGAGAACAACGTGGGCGATTCTTCGCCGCGGATGGTCTCGGTGATTTCGAGATTGCGGCGCGAGACCGCATCGAGCATCAGGTAATCGGATTCGCGCTCGACCTTGAGGGTGTTCAGATGTCCGAGCGCTGCGCCCTGGGTGTCGCGTGCGTATTGCAGCACCGCGCCGGCCGCGCCGAGCGCCGCACCAAGGCCATCGGCGCCGAAACCCGAGAGCGTTGCCACGCCGAATTGCGCCTTGAGCGCCTCGGTGGCGCGCACGATGTCGAAATGCCAATCGGGCACCGGGGATTGCGCGACCGTGCGCGGCGTATTGACCCGGCCTTGCGCATCGGCATACAAGACTTCGGACGGCGCGATGCGTTCGTACAGCGCGGGAAAGCGCGCGAGCGACGTCTCGGCCAGGTGCAACTCGCCGCTGGCGAGCGCAAGCCAGGCCAGCCCCAGGGTCTGTTTGTCGCCATAGACGGCGAGCAGGACGTTGTCGGATTTCTTGGCGAGCAGGGCCGGGTCGGTCAGGGTGCCCGGCGTGACCACGCGCACCACTTTGCGTTCGACCGGACCTTTGCTCGTGGCCGGGTCGCCGATCTGTTCGCAGATCGCGACCGATTCGCCGAGCTTGACCAGGCGCGCCAGATAGCTTTCGAGCGAGACCACCGGCACGCCGGCCATGCGCACCGGCACGCCGGCCGATTGCCCGCGCGTCGTGAGCGTGATGCCGACCAGGCGCGAGGCCTTGTCGGCGTCGTCGTAGAACAGCTCGTAAAAATCGCCCATGCGGTAGAACACCAGCATGTGCGCGTACTGGGCCTTGATCGCCAGGTACTGGCGCATCATGGGCGTGTGCTGGGCGGCTTGGCGGGGGCTGTCGCTCACGATGGACGGGCTGGAAAAACCGCAGGCATTCAGCCTTCGGCGATCACCGAGACCAATTGCGCGAAGACCTTCGGGTTGCCGGCCACCACATCGCCGGAGTCGAAATGGGTTTGTTCGCCGCCCCAATCGCCGATCAGACCACCGGCTTCGAGCACCAGCAGGCTGCCCGCGGCGATGTCCCAAGGCTTGAGATTGGCTTCCCAGAAGCCGTCGTAACGGCCACAGGCCACATAGGCCAGATCGAGCGCGGCCGAGCCCGGGCGACGGATGCCGGCGCAACGCTGGGTCATGTTGCGGAACAAACGCATGTAGCGGTCGAGTGCTTCGGGCGTGCTGTCGGCGGCGCGAAACGGGAAGCCGGTGCCGATCAGCGCTTCGGCCAGTTTGGCGCGCTTGGAGACGCGGATGCGCTTGTCGTTGAGGAAGGCGCCGCGTCCGCGCGAGGCGGTGAACAGCTCGTTGCGCGTCGGGTCGTAGATCACGCCTTGCGCGATCACGCCGTTGTGGCGCAAGGCGATCGAGATCGCGTATTGCGGAAACCCGTGGATGAAATTGGTCGTGCCGTCGAGCGGATCGATGATCCAGGTGAATTCGTTGCCGTCCTTTTGCTCGGCCCCGACTGCGCCCGATTCTTCGCCGAGCACGGCATGGCCCGGATAAGCGGTCAGCAGAATGTCGATGATCGCGGCTTCGGCGGCCTTGTCGACTTCGGTGACGAAATCGTTCGGGCCTTTGCGCGAGACGGTGATCAGATCGAGATCGAGGCTGGCGCGATTGATGATCGAACCAGCCTTGCGGGCGGCCTTGACGGCCGTATTGAGCATCGGATGCATGAAGTCCCTCGAGGATAGACCGCCGAAGACGACGCATGCCGGGCAGGGCGCGGCAAGGCAGGCGGCATCGACGGACTTAATGAGCGCAGCGCCGTCCGAGATGGCCGGTCGCTAGAATGTCGGCATTCTACCTGTACACCATGCCTGTCATCGACCCCCTCGTGCCGCTTCCTTACGTCTTCGTGCTGGTCGAGCCCAGCCACCCCGGCAATATCGGCTCGGCTGCGCGCGCCATCAAGACGATGGGCTTCACGCAATTGCGCGTCGTCGCGCCCGCCATGCTGGGCGCCCTGGCGCATCCCGACGCGAT
>CAXBRX010000458.1:0-2539 GCA_963977835.1 uncultured Derxia sp. | reverse complement strand
CGGCCGTGACGCCACGGGCCTGGTCATGGCTCCTGGTCGCCACGGTGACGGGAACGCTCGCGTGGTTCATCACCCGTTCCTCGGGGATCATGGCTTGGGTGCTCGCAACGTCGAGCATCATCTTCGGCCTCGCGCTGTCGACTCGTCTCGTGCGCAAGAAGGGGGTGCCTGCGTGGCTCAATTCCCTGCATCGCTATCTCGGGACGCTCACGCTGGTGTTCACGGCGGTGCACCTCGGCGCACTGGTGGCCGATAACTGGGTGCACTTCGGCGCCGCCGACCTGTTCGTTCCCCTCGCCCACCCCTTCGCTATTCCGGCCGATCGCGGGGCCGCGACTTCGGTGTTCCTCGCCACGGCACCCACCGTCGCCCGCCTCTCCGGCCTCTACTTCTTCCGCAAGCGCGAACGCCAACCGAGCCGGGCCGCCCGCAACCCCGACCTCGCCGCTCGCCTGTGGGACGTGAGCGAGCAACTCACCGCGGCCCGCTGACCCGCGACGATTATGCGGGCCGCTATGTCTATTACGGCATCCGCGAATTCGGCATGGCGGCGGTCATGAACGGGCTCGCGCTGCATGGCGGCTTCATTCCTTACGGCGGCACCTTCGCGGTGTTTTCCGATTACGCACGCAACGCGATCCGCATGAGCGCGCTGATGCGCCAGCCGGTCGTGCATGTGCTGACCCATGATTCGATCGGACTCGGCGAAGACGGGCCGACCCATCAACCGGTCGAGCATGCGAGCGCCTTGCGCGTGATCCCCAACCTCGATGTCTGGCGGCCGTGCGACGGCGTCGAGACCGCGGTGGCCTGGAGCATGGCGATCGAGCGGCGCGCGGCGTCGGGCAAGCAAGGCGTCTGCGGCCCGTCGGCCTTGTTGTTGTCGCGCCAGAACCTGACCCAGCGCGTGCGTGACCCGGCGCAAGGCGCGCTCGCGCGTCTGGGCGGCTATGTGCTCTCGGAAGCCGCCGGGCAGATGGCCGCGGTCATCATCGCGACCGGCTCGGAAGTGGGGCTTGCGATGGAGGCGCAGGCCTTGTTGGCCGCCCAGGGCGTGCCGGTGCGCGTGGTCTCGATGCCGTCGACGACCGTGTTCGACAAGCAAAGCGCCGAGTACAAATCGAGCGTGCTGCCCGAAGGCGTGCCGCGCATCGCCGTCGAGGCCGGCGTGACCGACTTCTGGTGGAAATACCGCGTCGATGCGGTGGTCGGCATCGACACCTTCGGTGAAAGCGCGCCCGCGGGCGTGCTGTTCAAGCACTTTGGCTTCACTGCCGACAATGTCGCGCGCACCGTCAAGGATGCGATCGCGTTGCGCGGCTGACCCGGATTAAACCTACGACCGAGACCTGATCGATCGGCATTCATTGAACCCGCGGGAAGCGGAACCAAACGATTCAAACCAAGGAGAACCGGCATGACCATCAAAGTCGCCATCAACGGCTACGGCCGCATCGGCCGCAACGTTCTGCGCGCGCATTACGAGGGCGGTAAGAAGCACGACATCCAGATCGTCGCGATCAACGACCTCGGCAAGCCCGAAACCAACGCCCATCTGACCAAGTACGACACCGCGCACGGCAAGTTCCCCGGCACGGTCAGCGTCGAAGGCGATTACATGGTCGTCAACGGCGACAAGATCCGCGTGCTCGCCAACCGCAACCCGGCCGAACTGCCCTGGGGCGAACTCGGCGTCGATGTGGTTCTGGAATGCACGGGCTTCTTCACGAGCAAGGAAAAGGCGAGCGCCCACCTCAAGGGCGGCGCCAAGAAGGTCGTCATCTCGGCCCCCGGCGGCAAGGACGTGGACGCCACCGTCGTCTTCGGCGTGAACCAGGGCGTGCTCAAGGCCGAGCACACCGTCATCTCGAACGCGAGCTGCACCACCAACTGCCTCGCGCCGCTGGTCAAGCCTTTGCAAGAAAAGATTGGCGTCGTCGGCGGCTTGATGACCACCATCCACGCCTACACCAACGACCAGGTCCTGACCGACGTCTATCACGAAGATCTGCGCCGTGCGCGCTCGGCCACGATGTCGATGATCCCGACCAAGACCGGCGCCGCTGCCGCGGTCGGCCTGGTGTTGCCTGAGCTCAACGGCAAGCTCGACGGCTTCGCGATGCGCGTGCCGACCATCAATGTCTCGGTCGTCGATCTGAGTTTCACCGCCGCGCGTGCGACCACGGTCGAAGAAGTCAACGGCATCCTCAAGGCCGCGTCGGAAAACGAACTCAAGGGCATCCTTGGTTACAACACCGATCCGCTGGTCTCGATCGACTTCAATCATGATCCGCGTTCGTCGATCTTCGATTCGACCCAGACCCGTGTCATGAACGGCACGCTGGTGAAGGTGCTGAGCTGGTACGACAACGAATGGGGCTTCAGCAACCGCATGCTCGACACCACGGTTGCCCTGATGTCCGCCAAGTAAGCAGCACGATCGAA
This sequence comes from uncultured Derxia sp., assembly GCA_963977835.1. GTDB lineage: Bacteria > Pseudomonadota > Gammaproteobacteria > Burkholderiales > Burkholderiaceae_E > CAXBRX01. The sequence goes on along the minus strand of CAXBRX010000458.1, from coordinate 94 downwards.
CCGGGGGGTGCCATGCGTGTGTTGAACATCGTTGCAGCCCTCGGCGCCGCAGGCGGCATGCTCGCCGCCTGCGCTGCCGGACCGAATGCCGAGC
>CAXBRX010000457.1:0-2567 GCA_963977835.1 uncultured Derxia sp. | reverse complement strand
GACGCCGGCCGAGCGGTCGCCCTCGGGCGCGCCGGTGCCGGTCGGCGCCACGCCGACATCGATGGTCACGGTGCAAGGCGGCTCGAACTTGATGATCTGCCAGCGATCGCATCGCACGACCGATCCGGTCTTCTTGCGCAACTGATAGGCCCAGAACGGCGGCGGATCGACATCGGTCATCCAGCGCGAGACTTCGACGCTGTCATCGGTATGCGTGATGCGAAACGGCGATTCGGCCACTGCGCGCTGGCCGATGCTGGAACCATGCACGAAGGTTTCGTGAGTCAGGTCCATGAGGTTGTCGACCACCAGGCGGTAATCGCATTTGGCATGGATGCGGCGTCCATCGCCGGCCCAAGCGGGATCGTCGTTCCAATGCAGATCGGGCACCTTGGCCGGATCGGCGAGCGCCGGGTCGCCCATCCAGAGCCAGACCAGGCGATGGCGTTCGACCACCGGATAACTGCGCACGCAGGCCGACGGATTCACCGTCTCTTGCGACGGCATCGAGGTGCAGCGCCCGTTGGGGCCGAACACCAGGCCGTGATAACCGCAGACGAGTTGATCACCATCGAGCCGTCCTTTGGACAAAGGCAGCATGCGGTGCCAGCACGCGTCTTCGAGCGCCGTCGCGCTGCCGTCCTGCTTGCGGTAGAGCACCAGCTTCTTGTTGCAGATCGTGCGCGGCATCAGCGCGCGGCCGAGCTCGATGTCGTAGGCCGCGGCGTACCAGGCATTGAGCGGAAAATTCTTCGAGGTCGTGGTCATGCAAACGCTCCTTTCGAATCGATGATCGTGCGGTGAATGCGCTCGGGCTCAAGGCGCCTGCGCGGCGTCCCAGCCTTCGTGCGCGAGGCCGGGGCCGAGGCCCAGGCGCATCTCGGCCGAACGCAGGGTGTTCTCGATCAGCATGGTGACCGTCATCGGGCCGACACCGCCGGGTACCGGCGTGATCCATGAGGCTTTTTCCTTCACGCCTTCAAAATCCACATCGCCGACGATGCTGTTGTCGGGCAGGCGGTTGATGCCCACGTCGATGACGATGGCGCCCTCGCGCACCATCTGCGGCACGATGAGCCGAGGCTTGCCGACCGCGACGATGAGGATGTCGGCCAGGATGGTGTGCTGGGCCAGATCGCGCGTGCGGGCATGGCAGACCGTGACCGTGGCTTCCTTTTGCAACAGCATCAATGCCATCGGCTTGCCGACGATGTTCGACGCGCCAACCACTACCGCGTTCTTGCCCGCCACGTCGACGCCCGTGGTTTCGAGCAGCAACTCGACGCCATAAGGCGTGCACGGCGGAAAGATGGTGTTGCCGACCACCAGCCCGCCGACGTTGTACAAATGAAAGCCATCGACATCCTTGTCGACGGCGATGCCTTCGATGACCCGGCGCACATCGATGTGCGGCGGCAGCGGCAATTGCACCAGGATGCCGTGCACCGCCGAATCGGCATTCAGGCGCGCGATCAATTCGAGCACCTGCGCTTCAGTCGCATCGGCAGGCAAGGCATGGTGGAAGGACTGCACACCGCATTCCTCGCAAGCCTTGATCTTGTTGCCCACATAGACCTTAGAGGCCGGATTCGCGCCCACCAGAATGACCGCGAGCCCGGGCTGCAAACCGCGCGTGCGCAAGGCAGCGACGCGTTCGCGAAACCGCAGACGCAAAGACTTCGCGAGCGCCTTGCCGTCGATGATCTGCGCGCTCATGCGTTTTCCTTCATGCGCCAAACCTGACGCGGATGACGCAAAGCGCTGGCGCGTTCGAACGGCGTGGCGTCGAGCAGCACCGCGTCGAAAGGCGCGCCGGGTTCGAGCCGCGCATGCGCATGGCCAAAATGACGGCGGGCGGTGCCGGTGGCGGCCTTGAGCGTGTGTTCCATCGACAGCCCGGCTTCGAGGTAGCGGTCGATTTCCTCGAACATCGCGCGGCCATGCTCCACGCCCATGCTGCCGGCGTCGGTGCCCATCAACAGCGTGACGCCCATCGCATCGGCGAGTTGCAGATGTTCGGCATGCGCATCGAGGATGCGGCGCAGATTGCCCACCGTGTTGGCCGACCAACCGACCGCCTCGGGCTTGGCCCATTGGAAATGCACGGGGCAGAACGTCGGCGTCCAGGCGACTTGCTGGTCGCGCATGATGGCCAGGGTTTCGCGGTTCATGAAGAAGCCGTGTTCGATCGAACCGATGCCCGCGCGCGCGGCGATGGCCAGGCCCTTCTCGCCGCTGCAATGCGCAAAGGTCAGGCGGCCGTGCGCACGCGCGGTCTCGACCACCAGCCGTGTCGATTCGAGATCGAATTGCGGCTCGTCGGTCACCGCGCCGGCATCGAAATCGATGATGCCGGTCAGGATGAGTTTGATTTCATCATTGGTCGCAGCCAGCTTCGCGACCGAATCGCGGATGCCTTGCGCGTCTTCGACATCGGTCGCCATGAAAGCGCCGTAGCGCTTGGGGCGTTTGACGCCCAGGCCGCCCGAACGCACCTGCGCGAGGTCGAGCGCGCTGCGCGCTTCTTCGCGCACACGGTTGTTGATGCCGTGGCGGTCGCCCGCATC
>CAXBRX010000456.1:0-2568 GCA_963977835.1 uncultured Derxia sp. | reverse complement strand
GGCACCGGCGGCAGGCTTGGCGCCTTCGTCGGGCCGGGTGCCGTAGCCACGGATGGCTTCGCGCTCGTCGGTGTCGATCTTGCGGCCGCCTTCCTTGCACGGCGCGTCTTGGTAGATGGTGCGGCCTTTGACGGTGCAGCGGTACAACTCGGCGGCGCCGGCGGGGGTGGCCAAAGCCACGAGCAGGAGAAGGGCGAGTGAGCGCATGCGCGGCATCTTAGCCCTGCCGCGCGCGGCTGTCTGCCACCCGTGTGGCGCACATGGCTACGCCCGGTTCAGGGCAGGTGGTAGCGCGCCTCCTGGGTACGCCCGCCGTAACCATAGGCCGTGGCGCGCACATCGTGCACATGCAGATAGCTTTCCTCGTGCAGATCGCCGAACAGTTGCGCCAAGGCGTCGTAAGTCTCGCGCACGAAGCGCGCTTTCTCGTCCTTGGTGTTGGTCTCGTCGGTGATCTTGATGTCCACATAGATGCTGCTGCGACCGAGTGCGCGCAGGCTCATGCCGGCCACGATCCAGTCGTCGGGATCGACGTACTCGATGGCGATGGCGATCAGATCGGCGCGCTTGTGCAGGATGCGCGTGGTGGTGTCGATGAGAATGCCCGCGATGGCGCGGGTGCGTTCGGCCGTCTTGGCGGCGCCTACTTTGACGCTGATGATGGGCATGGCGGTTCATCCTTGGGTCGAAGGCGCAGGCGCACGCCGCGCGATATGGTTTTGCAGGCGCCGCGCATACCGGCCGGCGGCACGACAGGGGTCGCGCAACACGCCGGCGAGGCCGGCATCGAGCACCCGATGAAAGTCGGCGAGCGCATTGCGCGGGCCGGCACCGAAGGCATGGCCAAGCGGGGCGTCCCTCGCTTCAGAAAGAGATTCCAGGCGGATTTCGTCGAACATTGCAGGCTCCAGGCGGGGTGTCGATGAGCCTGCAATCTAAGGAAGTGCGAGCCAGCCGGAAACCGCATGGCGCGCGCATAGGTATTGCAGTTTTTGCAATACCGCGTCAGATTGTCGGCATGAATCTTCAACTCGACGATCTGGCGGTCTTCGTGCGCGTGGTGGAACTCGGCACGCTCTCGGCCGCGGCGCGCGAGCGCGAGGTGCCGGTCAGCCAGGTGACGCGCGCCCTCGTCCGCCTCGAACAAATCTGCGCGGCGCGGCTATTGCACCGAAGCACCCACGGCCTGAGCCTGACGGCCGAAGGCTCGGCCTTTCTTGCGCATGCGCGCCAGATGCTCGACACCCGCGCCGCCTTGCAAAGCGAGCTGACCGGCAATACCGGCGGCCCGGCCGGCTGGGTGCGGGTGAGCGTGAGCCCCATCGTTGCGCAGGCCATCCTCGCCCCCAGCCTGAACGGGCTGTACGAACGCCATCCGCAATTGCATCTGGATTTCGCGGCCGACGACCGCATGGCCGACATGGCGCGCGACGGCATCGACATCGCCATCCGCACCGGCACCCCCAATGCCGACACCTTGGTGGCGCGCGAAATCGGCACGCTCACACGCGGCTTGTATGCGGCGCCCGCCTACCTCGCGCGCCACGGCACCCCGCGCGACGTCGATGACTTACGCCGGCATCGGCTGATCGGCAACAACGCCAATCCGGCGCTCAACCGTTGGCGCATGGGAGCGGGCAAGCAGGAATTCCTCGTCGATGCGCACACCCGCACCGACAACACCGGCGTGGTGCTGGCCCTGGCGCTCAACGGTGTGGGCATCGCGCGCGTCATTGATCTGGTGGCGGTGCCTCTGGTGCAGGCGGGCGCGCTGGTTCCGGTGTTGCCCGAAGTGTTTGCGACGCCGCCTTTCCCGGTCTATGCGGTCATGCTGCAAGAACGGCACCGCCTGCCCAAGCTGCGCGCCTGCATCGATTACTGGACGCAATGGATGAGCCAGCAGGCGCGCACGCTGCAAAACGCCGGCAACGGCCCGCGCACGAGCAAGCGCGGTTGAATGCCGCGAGCGGCGCGCAGCGCGGGCGGTTCAGGCCGCGCGCAACAACTCGACGGCGCGCTTGGCTACTGGAACCAGATCGGCCCCGGCGTCTTGCGCATGCGCGATCAGGCGTTCACGCATCGGTGGCGCCCAGAATTTGCGCAGATGCGTCGCTGTTTCCGCGGCGGCGGCTTCCTGGTCGGGGTAGCTCGCGAAAAAGTCCGCGATCTGGTTGACCATTTTGACGAGGTGTTCGCTGTTCATGCCGTGGGTTCAATCGTTGAGGATGCCGTCGGCGCCCGCGACGACGACGAAACGGTTGCCGCGCGCTTTGGCGGCAAGGGTCATGTTCAGTTGCGCGGCCAGGCGTGCGGCATGCGCGGTCGGCGCAGAAAGCGCGGCCAGCGTGGCGATGCCCGCGCGCGCGGTCTTGGCGACCATTTCGTAACTGGCGCGGCTGCTGACGCCCACCAAGCCTTGGTGCACATCGACACCCGCTCGCGCCAGGGCGCCGATGAGTTTGTCGAGCGCGTTATGGCGCCCCACGTCTTCGCGCACGCTATGCACACTGCCGGAAAGATCGGCCCAGCAGGCGGCATGTGCAGCGCCGGTTTGCGCATGCAAGCGTT
>CAXBRX010000455.1:0-2580 GCA_963977835.1 uncultured Derxia sp. | reverse complement strand
CGGGCAGCTTCTCGAACAACTCGGACAAGAGCCAGAGCAGAAAGGTCGAGTACAGCGTGGGCGCTTGCAACAGCTTGTCGGCGGCCAGGATGTTGACGACCCCGCGCCCTTTGGCATCGGTCTGCATCATGTCGTCGATGTTGAGCATGGGCTCGCCGAAGAAGCGGTCGCCGCCTTGCTGCTCGATGGTGAGCAGGCCGCGCTGGATGGCGCCGATCGAAGCGCTGCTCACATTGCCGTAATTGGTCGTGAATTGCGCGCTGTTTTCGCCCACGTACTGGCACATTGCGCGCAAATCCTTGGTATCGAGCAAGAGCAGGCCGTTGTCGTCGGCGATCTTGAACACGATGTTGAGCACCCCGGTCTGGGTGTCGTTCAGGTTGAGCATGCGGCCGATCAACAATGGCCCCATGTCGGAAATCGTCGCCCGCACCGGATGGCCTTGCTCGCCGAACACATCCCAGAACATGACCGGGCAGGCGCCGAATGCCGGTGCCTCGACCTTGAGCTGTTCGATGCGCTTTTTGAGCTTGTCGGTCAGGCTGCCGGCCTTGGCCATGCCCGATAGATCTCCTTTGACGTCGGCCATGAACACCGGCACGCCGCGCTGGGAGAATTCGTGCGCGAGTTTTTGCAGGGTGACGGTCTTGCCGGTACCGGTGGCACCGGTAATGCAGCCGTGGCGATTGGCAAGCGCGGGCAGCAGCGCAAGGGCTTGTTCGCCGCTTTGAGCGACGACGATCGGTTCCGACATGAAAGCTCCGTAGTGAAGACCGGCCGCGGTGGGCCGCAGGTAACCCGGAAGTAAACCGAAAGAAACGGGGGCGTTTGGTAAACTCGCGCCCTCGATTTTACGAACAATCACAAAGTAGGTGACCAAGCATGGCCGGACACTCCAAATGGGCCAACATCCAGCATCGTAAAGGCCGCCAGGACGAAAAGCGCGGCAAGATCTGGACCAAGATCATCCGCGAGATCTCCGCGGCGGCCCGCATGGGCGGCGGCGACCCTGCAGCCAATCCGCGTCTGCGCCTCGCGGTCGACAAGGCCAAGGCGGCCAACATGCCGGCCGATACGGTCAAGAAGAACATCGACAAGGCCACCGGTGCGCTCGAAGGCGTGCATTACGAGGAAATCCGCTACGAAGGCTACGGCGTGGGCGGCGCGGCCGTCATGATCGACTGCCTGACCGACAACCGCGTACGCACCGTGGCCGAAGTCCGGCACGCGCTCTCGAAAAACGGCGGCAACCTCGGCACCGACGGCTCGGTCGCCTTCATGTTCAAGCATTGCGGCCAGTTTTTGTTCGCGCCCGGCACCAGCGAAGACAAGGTGATGGAAGCCGCGCTCGACGCCGGCGCCGAAGACGTGATCACCGACGATGAAGGCGGCGTGGAAGTCGTCTGCGCGCCGGGAGATTTTGAAGCCGTGAAGGCGGCGCTCGAAAAGGCGGGCCTCAAGGCCGAAGTGGCGGAAATCACCATGAAGCCGATGAGCGCGACCGAACTCGGCGGCGATGATGGCGAGCGCATGCAGCGCATGCTGGATGTGCTCGAAGACCTCGACGACGTGCAAGCGGTCTATACCACCGCAGTCATTGGCGACTGAAGGACTCCATGAAAATCCTCGTGGTCGGATCCGGCGGACGCGAACACGCGCTGGCCTGGAAGTTGGCGCAATCGCCCAAGGCGCAGGTGGTCTATGTGGCGCCGGGCAATGCGGGTACCGCGCAAGACAAGCGCCTGCAGAACGTTCCGATCACCGCGCATGCGACGCTCGCCGAATTCGCGCTGCGCGAAAAGATCGAACTCACGGTCATCGGCCCCGATGCCGAACTCGCCGCGGGCATCGTCGATCTGTTCCAGTCCAAAGGTCTCAAGGTCTTCGGGCCGACCAAGGCCGCGGCCGAACTCGAATGGTCGAAGGACTTCGCCAAGGGCTTCATGAAGCGCCACGGCATTCCGACCGCGGCCTACGAAACCTTCACCGACGCCGCGGCGGCCCACGCCTACCTCGACGCGCAACCGATCCCCATCGTCATCAAGGCCGATGGCCTCGCCGCCGGCAAGGGCGTGGTGGTCGCGATGACGCGTGAAGAAGCCCATGCCGCGGTCGACATGATGATGGTCGGCAACAAATTCGGCGATTCCGGCGCGCGCGTCGTGATCGAAGAATTCATGGACGGCGAGGAAGCCAGCTTCTTCGTCCTGTGCGACGGCCGCCATGGCCTGCCGCTCGCGACCGCGCAAGACCACAAGCGCCTGCTCGATGGCGATCTCGGCCCCAACACCGGCGGCATGGGCGCGTATTCGCCCGCGCCCATCGTCACGCCGTCGCTGCACGCCAAGGTGATGCAGCAGGTCGTCAAGCCGACCATCGCGGGCATGCTGGCCGAAGGCCGGCCGTTCGTGGGCTTTTTGTATGTGGGCCTGATGATCGACGCGGCCGGCAATCCGCGCGTGGTCGAATTCAATTCGCGCATGGGCGACCCCGAGACCCAGCCGATCATGATGCGGCTGAAGTCCGATCTGGTACCGGCGATCGAAGGCGCGCTCGACGGCAAGCTCGATGCCTTCGAAC
>CAXBRX010000454.1:0-2581 GCA_963977835.1 uncultured Derxia sp. | reverse complement strand
TGCGCCGTACACGCCGATGGAGCGCCTGAAGATTGTTCACGCTGCGCGAATGCGCGTCGGGCGACAAATGCGGGTGATCGCAGTCACCGTGATGCTCATCATCACGATGATCTTTATTCCGCGCGCTTTTTCTCCCAACTCCTACCTCGACTGGCAAGTCGGCATCGTCGTTAGCGCCCTGCTTTGGTTGGCGGGCATCTGGATGCGCAGGCGCTTTCTGCATCGCGCCGTGATCGCCGTGTGCAAAGACATGCCGCGCTAGTGCAATGGTGTCATCCGCCCGCCATGCATCGATGGCCGGGCGCTACTGCGCTCTTAGACTCAGCGTCTGGTCGTCATCCCAACCCAGACGGGAGTCAACGCCGTGTTCAACAAGCTCAAAAAGCTGCTCGGAACCGCCGAGCCCGCGCCGCAGGCTGCAGCGCCGGACACCATGCTGGTCAATGCCTACGCCACTTGCGGCGAGGTGCCGGTGCCCACCTTCGTTCATCATCTGCACGGGCGGCGCGATTTGTCCGACCCCGAGTTGCCCGAACATCTGCGCGGCTTCATCGGGTATGTGATCAGCCGCGGTGATGGCCAGATGTCCTACGCCAAATACCACGTGATGCGCCATCTGCAGCGCACGCGCCAGCATTGGAGTCTGGTCGTCGAAGCCGACGAGATGCCCGCGGTGTCGGAATGGGCCGCACGCGCCAATGCCTTGTTGTTCCTGCCCGATGGTCATGTGCGTGATCCGCAGGCGCGCGTGCTGGTCGCGGCCGACGACGGCAGCAGCGAGGCGCAGGCCGCCGTGCCGTATCCGCCGCAGGCCCTGCAACGCAAGGCGCGCAGCGACGCGCGTGCCGCCGTCATGGGTGTGCCGGTGCCCGCGCATCTGCCGCCCGTGATTGCGGAGCCCGAGGTGCAATTGCGCAAGCCCGCCGAGGTGGTCGGCCGCGCGTTGGCGTTGTTTCTGGTCGCGATCCGCGCCGAATCGATCGCCGGACATGAATCGCTCGGCCTGGCCGAATTGCGCGCGCATTGCCCCGAAGGCTTCGCTTATCTGAGCCCGAAGGAAGAAGCCTTTTTGCATGCCGAAGTGCCCGACGAATCGGAAGTCGTGCAAATGACTTGGCGTTACGAGGCGCTGCATGTGCTGCAATGGGCGCTGGGTCTGATCGACACCTTGCCCGATCCGACGGCCGTATGCGATGTGCCGCGGGTGGTGCAGACCATCGAACAATGCACGGCCCTGGGTGCCGCCGCGCGCTTGCGTCCGGTGGCCGAGATTCTCGATGCGCTCGATCTGCATTACCGTTTGCATTGGCGTGTGCGTCAATGTGAACTCGACGGCAGCGAAGTGCCCGCCGGCGTGATGCCGAGCGTGGTGCTCGAACGTCATTACGCGCTCAATTGGCTGGTGCGCTTCGAGGACGCCGATTGGGACGACGTGGATACGCCGACATGAGGCGCGCCGCATGCTGGGCCGCACTCGCCCTGTGCTTTTGTGCGCCCGCCTGGGCCGCCGGTTGGGCGATCGTGGACGATCATGATCCACTCGGTAAGCCTATGCATCACGCTGCCGCGGTGACGAATGCACGCGGCGATCAACTGGCGGTGTTCGCCGATCGCTTGGACAACGGCTGGCTGCGCTTCACGCTCGCACCAACATCCGGCGACCGAATCGCCGACGGCAGTCTGCCGACGCTGACCATCGACCAAAGTCCGCCTTACGAGCCTTCGGTGATGCGGTCGCAGGAGGAGCATCCGGTCGCCGATCTGCATTTCTATCGCCAGGAGGCGACCTCGGTTGCGTTTTTTGTTTTGTACGCAGGAGATCAACGGCTGCGGCTCGGGCATTTCGATCGCCTCATGCACGGCAAGCGCGCTTGGCTGCAATACCAGCGCCCCGATGGGACGACGGTGCGCACCGAGTTTTCACTCGAAGGCGCTGGTGCCGCAATCGCGCGGGTTCTGGGTGTGACGGTCGATCAAGCCCCGGCATTGCTCGCTCGAGCACAAGCGCGAGAGCGCGTGGAAGCCGCAGCCAGCAAAGAATGCCGGGCGCACAAACTGCCGGATGATCGCGCAAAATTGTGCAGCGAATATTTGCTCGTTTGCGGCGTGCCCGATCCGTCGAAGCGCGATGCACAGGAATACATCGAATGCTTCCGCCATTGGCGCACTGCCAAGCCCGGTGAGCATCCGCCACTATGATTGCACTGCGTGTGCAGGCACGCCGCAAACCATTTGAATGACCGATGAGGATGAAGATGAAGGCAATGCAAGTCTGGCGCCGCCTGGGGCTCGTGGTGGTATGTGCTGGCGCGGTGGCGCAGGCGCAGGCGGGCTCTTTGGTCGAGAACATTCCGGCGCTCAAGCGTTCCGCCGCGGCCTTGCTCGCGGGCACTTATCAAGCGAGCGATTGTTCGCCGCAGCCTGATCTGATTGGTGAGCCGCCCAAGCCCGATCGCCTCATGATCGGCGCCGATGGCAGCCTCAACATCGGCCCTGTGCATCTGTCGATGTTCGATCCGGCCGGCGAGTTTGCGATGACCAAGACTTATGTCGCAGGCGGGTACCGCGCGCCGGCGCAACT
>CAXBRX010000453.1:0-2588 GCA_963977835.1 uncultured Derxia sp. | reverse complement strand
CCTGGGCGTACCCAGCACAAAATCGAAACCGTGTTCCACCGTCAGCGTGAGGAAGGCGTTCTCGAGGCTGTGCTTGAGGTCGGAGCCATCGACGGCCTTGGGCGGCAATTGCTGACCGATGTTGGACAAGCCGCCCATCATGTGCACGCCCTTGAGGTCGGGGTCGGCGCCGATGCGGCGGATTGCTTCCACGGTGCTGCGGTTGAGACCTTCGGTATCGGCGATGATGGCGGACACCGACATGTCGATGAAGATGTGGTCGAGCGGCATGCCGTAATCGTTCTTCAAGCGCAGCGCGGCACGGCGCGCGGTGCCGTAGATTTCATCAGCGCTTTTGTTGCCCTTGGCAACCTTCACGCCATCGATTTCCTCGACGCGCTCCGACGCCATCAGGATCACCTTGAATTTGTAGGGGCCGTACAGCTCCATCAGATCCCAACGATGCTCGGTGATCGAATTGACGATCGGCAACTCGCCCTTGGCACGCGCGAGGTCGTAACTCGACAAACAGATTTCCTGCACCGCCTTGCTCGGAAAATCGAACGACAACGGCAGATCGACCACTTCCTGGATCGCGCGGATCACGCGCGCCATCCATTGCGGATCGGTCAGCGCGCGCGCGCCAATGTTGACGTTCAGATAACGCGCGCCAGCCTCGGCCTGCTTGAGCGCGAGCGCCTGGATGCCGGGCAGGTCGTCGTTGTCGAACAGCGCGCGCGTGGACTTGAAGCCCGGGTTGATGCGCTCGCCGATGATGCCGATGTTGAATCCGTTCACTGCTGTCTCCTAATGCGTGTGGTGCTGAAACCCGATGTGTTTCAGGAAGATTTTTTGGAAATCGCTGCGGGAACTCAGTTCGATGTATTGGCAGGCGTTGGCGAGTTCGCGCGCGTGCTGGCGTGCCGCGGTCGAGGCCAGCATGCGCCGGATGCCCACGCCGGCCGCGTTGCCCACCTGGCGGAAGCGTTCGCGCGGCAGATCGGGAAACAAACCGATGGCCACACCGCTTTCGACATCGATGTAGGCGCCGAACGAACCCGCGATCACGAAGCGCTCGACCGCCTGATCAGTGAGGCCGGCTTCATCGAGCAACAATTCGGTAGCGGTGCGGATCGCGGCCTTGGCCAATTGCACGGCGCGCACATCGTCCTGGCTGAACAGCACGTCAGGCGCGAGTTGCACGGCACGTTTGGTGGCGCCCTTGGCGGTGGCACCGAACGCGACGATGTCGGGATGCGCGCTCGCGAGCCGCCCGGCATCGCTGACCAGCCCACCGCGATGCAGATTCGCCATGGTGTCGAGCACGCCCGAGCCGCACAGGCCGATGGCTTTCTTGCGGCCGATGGTCTCGACCTGCAAGCGCCCGCCTTCGATGCGCACACGCTCGATCGCGCCTTCGGCCGCACGCATGCCGCAAGAAATATGGCCGCCTTCGAGCGCCGGGCCTGAGGGCGCCGACGCGGTGTAGAAGCGCCCTTCATGGATGACGCTGATTTCGGTGTTCGTGCCGATGTCCATCACGAGCGCGGTGCGGCACGGCTGCCAGTCGTCTTCGGTCGCGAGCAGCGCAGTCACATGGTCGCCGCCGACGAAGCCGCCGACATTCGGCGCCACATGCACCCAGGCGCCGGGCGCCATGTGCAAGCCCAGCTCGCGCGCTTTCAGATCGAGCTCGCCGCGCACGGCCGCGACGAAAGGCGCGCGCCCGAGTTGGCGCACCGGCAAGCCGAGCAGCAGATGATGCATGGCGGTGTTGCCGCAGACGGTGAGATCGACGATGTCTTGCGGCGTCTGTCCGATCGCATGGCAAAGATCATGGGCGAGCGCATTGATCGCGGCGACCGCGGCAGCACGCAATTCTTCGGCCTCGGCCGCGCCATGCACCGCGTAATTGAGCCGGCTGATGAGATCCGCGCCCCAGGCGACTTGCGGATTTTCCACGCCGAGACTTGCGATGCGCTCACCCGTTTCGAGATCGACCAGGAAGCCCGCCGCGTTGGTGGTGCCGAGATCGATCGCCAAGCCCAGCGCACGCCGGCCGGCCGGCGCGAAATGCATCAATTCGTCGCCATGCAGAAAGGCGCGCACCGGCCAGACCTCGGCATGGTCACGCGCACGCAACGCGCCGGGCAGCGCACGCGCAGCTTCGAGATCGACGCGGCCATGCGCTTCATCGAGCGCGCGCAAGACCCGGTCGGTATCCGACAAATGGTCCTGCAGAGTGGCAGCCGGCAATGCAAGATCGTGCACCCGCACGGCCGCTGCGAGCGGCAGCACTTCGCGCGCGCCGGTATCGGTCTCGGCGCGCACCACGGGCGCGAGCGAACGCGGCGCCACTTCGATGCGGCAATCGGACCGCGCCGAGAGTTGGCAGGCACGCCGCCATTTGCGCGCCGCACCGGCGTTGCCTTCCGCATCGCCGGCCGTCGGATCGATCGATTCATTCAGTCCCGCGTCTGCGGCCTCATCGACCTCCGCGCCGAGGCCGCGCTGCATCGGCACGACTTCGCCCTGCACGCGCACGACGCACGACCCGCAACTGCCGCGCCCGCCACAAGCGCCGACGATGCGCACGCCATGCCGACGCG
>CAXBRX010000452.1:0-2601 GCA_963977835.1 uncultured Derxia sp. | reverse complement strand
CGGTGCTGACGCGCCTGATTCCGCATCTCGTCGCGCAGACACTGCGCGCTGCCTGCGCGGCGGGCGGCGCCGCCCTGGTCTGGTTTGGGGTGCTCGGCCCCGTCGAAACCGTGCTCGCGGCGCTCGCCTCCTGGGGCACCTATTTGTACCGCCTGACACCAGGCGCGCGCCCGCGTTTCGACCGCCATCTGGTGCGGCCTTTGCTGCACGATGCGCTGCCCATACTCGGCACCGCGGTGCTCGCCACGCTCACCATGCGGCTCGACCAAATGATGCTGGCCAAATTCTCTACGCTCGACGAAGTCGGGTATTACGCGGCCGCGACGCGCTTCTCGGAAATCTGGTGGTCGGTGCCGGGCATCCTCATGCAGGTCGCCGGTCCTTTGGTGCTGTTCGGCGAGCACGATGCGCAACGCCGCAATCATCGCCTCGCCGGGCTGTATGCGGTGTTGATCGCCGCTGCCTGCCTTGCCGCCGGCCTCACCATTGCGGTGGCCCCGCTGGCCGTGCATTGGCTGTTCGGCGCGCGCTTCGCATCGGCAGTGCCGGTGCTCACCATCCATGTGCTCACGGCCGTCGTCGTTTTTGCCGATGCGCCGTCGATCCAGGAACTCATACGGCGCGGCGAGCAACGCATTCTGCTTTGGAAAGGCGTGGTCACGCTCGCCACCAACGCGGCGCTGAACTTCTGGTTGATCCCGCGCTACGGCGCGATCGGTGCCTCGATCGCCACCGTGGCGAGCTATCTGGCGGCGGTGGTGTTTGCGCCGCTCGCGTTCGCACAGGTGCGCGATCTCGCGCGCATGCAGTTAGGTGCGCCGCTCTGGCTGTTGCGCTACGGATTGCGGCGCCGTCGGCTCGCGCTTGGCCGGTCCGTCTGAAACCTGCGCCGACGCGTCGAGCACCTGGGCATACATCGCTTCGAGCACCGGCAGCACCGCGGCCTCCGAATATTCGGCCTCGATGCGCGCGCGCGCCGCATCGCCCATCGCACGGCGCAGCGCGGCATCGCCCACGAGCCGCAACATGCGGTCTTCGAGCGCAGCGCGATCACCGGCATCGATCAGATAGCCGTCGACACCCTCACGCACCAATTCCGGAATGCCGCCCACGCGCGTTGAAATGACCGGCACACCATAAGACATCGCTTCGAGCACGCTGACCGGCAGTCCTTCGTTGTAGGAAGGCAGTACAAACACATCCGCTTGCGCGAGCAGGGCCCGCTTGGCCTCGCCGGAAACCCAACCCAGCACCTCGACGGTGTCGGTCAGACCCAATTCGCGCACCATCTGCGCGGTCTGCTCCACCTCGCCATTGCCGCCCACGAGCAAACGCACGCCATCGACGTGCTGCGCGACGCCCTTGAATGCGGGCAACAGATCGTAGATGCCTTTGCGCTGACCCAGCATGCCGAGAAAGAGCACCGTCAGGCCCGCATGCGGACGCCGACAATCCTGCACCGGCGGCAGCTGCACATGATTGACTACGATCTCGACTCGCGCACGCGGTGCGATGTCCTGCACGAAATCGCGCCACGAACGCGACAGCACGACCACGCGCGCCGCCGCTTCGAGCTGATGGCGGATGCGTGCGCGCCCGCGTGTTCCGTGCGCGGCATAAAAGCGGTGCATCTCGGCGCCATGGACATGCCAGACGACAGGCGCTCCAGCCGTCCGCGCCAACGCGGCGAACACCGCCTTGCGCCAGAAGCTCAGACCGGTTGCCGCATGCGCGTGCAACAAGCCGACCCGGCCGCGCGCAAGCAACGTCACGAACCGCAACAAGGCCAGAACGCCGGCACCTCCACGGCGCGCAGCGCCACCGTCCACATGCGAATACAGCAGCCGCACATTCCAACGTGCGAACAGGCCGGCGTTTGCATAGGACTCGATCACCGAGCGCATGCCGCCGCGTGCGCCGGTGCACAGCATGACGACATTGCGCGGCGGCACGGCCGGCGTCGAGGAATTCATCGTGATCGCCATTGCCGGCCTGCGTCTTTCACGCCGCCGACGAAGCGGCGGCGCGCACCGCGGCGGTATCGCGCACCCAGTCGAACGGCTGTGGACGCGGACGGCCGAACAGCTTGTTGCGCACACGTCGGATCAGACTGCGCTGTTTAGGATCGGCCCACGAATGGGCCCAATGATGCGCGGCATAGGCCTCGCCACAATTGGCCGCCGTGACGCGCGCTTCGCCCATCGCATAGGGGTAGAACAATTTCGAGGGCAGCAAGGCGAAGTCGCCTCCGAAGCCGCCGCTCAGGATGGTGCTGGTGACATAGCCCGGCCCGGTTTCAACATTCGGCGGGGCGTTACCGAGTGTTTTGGGTAGTCCGTATACCAAGCGCCGCATGATGTCCGATCCGCGTTCGGCCCCCATGAGACCAGGACTCACCACCATGCCATTCTCAGAACACGCGAAGGTCCGAAGACCGGCGATCAGTTCATCGATGGGCTTGAAGCACTCGAAGTCAGTGTCAAGGTAAACACCGCCATGGTGGTACAGCAGCTCGAACCGCAAGATGTCCGATAGTTCGGAATACGAAATGCATTGCGGAAGAAGCTCGGCGCGCACACACCGAAAATCGAGATTTTCGAG
>CAXBRX010000451.1:0-2620 GCA_963977835.1 uncultured Derxia sp. | reverse complement strand
GGATAGCCGGTGCCGTCGAACCTCTCGTGGTGAGCGTATACAATCTCCGCCGCTCCTCTTAGAAACTCGACGTTGCTCAGAAACTCATATCCGTATTCCGGATGACGCTGCATGGTATGCCACTCGTTTGCGTCGAGCTTCGCCGGCTTCATCATGTGGAACCCGGCGACATCCTGATACGCCTTCACCAGCGCGATGATCTCCGCTTCGCGGAACGGCTGCGCGAACACCACGAAGTTGGTCGGCGATCCGGTTTCGCCAAACCCGTTCGGCACGTTCATCGCCGGATAGCCGGCGAGGTTCGCAATGCTGGAGTGCCGCTGCGTCGGCGACTGGGGTGAGCCAAGTGGCAGCGGGCTTCGCACCACTCGCCGCGAGCATCGCCTCCGGTGCCGAGGCGCAGACCGAGGCTGTGCATCGGCCCGCCGGCATCGACTGGCATGACGGCGACATCGACAGCGCTTTCGCGCGTGCACGCCGCGAAGGCCGTCCGGTCTTCGTTTATTGGGGCGCGGTCTGGTGCCCGCCGTGCAACCAGCTCAAGGCCACCTTGTTCAATCGCGCCGATTTCCAGCAGCGCGCCAAATTGTTCGTGCCGGTCTACATCGATGGCGACGCGCCCGGCGCCCAGCAACTCGGCACGCGCTTCAAGGTGCGCGGCTACCCGACCACCATCGTGCTGCGTCCCGATGGCAGCGAAATCACCCGCCTGCCCGGCGAAGTCGATCCGCAGCGCTATCTCGATGTGCTCGGCGCCGCACTGAAAGCTACCCATCCGGTCCAGGCCTTGCGCGACGATGCGCTCGGCAAGCGCCGTGCGCTCAGTGCCGACGAATGGCGGCTGCTCGCCTATTACAGTTGGGAGACCGACGAGCAGCAACTCGCGGGCAAAGGCGAGACCGCTGAGCTGGTTGCGCGCCTTGCGGCCGTGAGCCCGGCCGGCGCCTTGCACGACCGCCTGGTGCTCAAGGCCATGAGCCTGCGCGCCGAAGACGCCGCCAAGACCCACGCCCGGCCCGATGCCGTCACGCGCGCAACCTTGCAACGCGTGCTCGCCGATCCGGAACAGACCTACGCCAACTTCGATCTGCTCGTCTATGGCGCCGACCAGGCGGTGCAATGGCTGGGCACCGACCAGACCCCGGCGCAAACCGCCGCTTTGCGTGCGGCCTGGGACCAGGCGCTCGCGGGCCTCGCCGAACAACCGCGTTTGTCATGGACCGATCGTTTGGCCGCGGTCGATGCGCGCGTCGGCCTTGCGAAACACGGCGACGATAAAGCACCCGTGCCGCCCGAATTGGTGGCCGCCGTGCGCGCCGCCGCCGTGCGGGCCGACCGCGAAGCGCATACGCCGGCCGAACGCCAGACTGTCATCAGCGCGGCGGCCGATGTGCTCGCGAGCGCCGGGCTGATGCAAGACTCCGACCGCTTGTTGACCGACGAACTCACGCGCTCACCGGCGCCCTATTACTTCATGCTGGGCTTGGCCGGCAATGCACGTACGCGCGGCGACAAGGCGCTTGCGCTCGACTGGTATGCCAAGGCGCATTCCGCGGCGCGCGGTCCGGCTACGCGGCTTCAATGGGGCGCGACCCATGTGCGCGCACTGACCGATCTCGCGCCCGACGATGTGAATGCGGTCGAGCAGGCCGCGACCTCGGTGCTGGGCGAACTCAAGCCCGAGCCCGAGGTGTTCGAGGGTCGTAATCTGGCCGTGTTGCAACGCCTGGGCACACGGCTGGCCGATTGGGGCAAGACGCCCGACCATGCGGCCGCCTGGGGCCGCGTGCGTGCGCAATGGCAGCAATTGTGCGGCGCCTTGCCCGACCAAGCGCCGCAACGCGCGGCGTGCTCGGCGCCGTTGTGAGTTAGCCCGGCTGCCAGTTCGCGTCGATGCGGCCGTCGACGATCGCAATGCGCCGATCGGCGGCCGCGGCGAAATGGCCGTCGTGCGTCACCGCGACCACCGATTTGCCGGTGCTGTGCGTGAGATCGCGCAGGATGTCGCGCACATTCGCGCTCGACACCGAATCGAGATTGCCGGTCGGTTCGTCGGCGAGAATCACCGGCGGATCGTTCGCGAGTGCGCGCGCGATCGCGACGCGCTGACGCTGACCGCCCGACAACTCACTCGGCTTGTGCAGCATGCGCTTTTCCAAGTCGACGGCCGCGAGCGCCGCGCGTGCGCGTTTATCGCGTTCCTTGGCATTGTAGCCCGCATAAATCAGCGGCAGCTCCACGTTATGCAAGGCTGTCGCGCGAGCCAACAAATTGAAGGTCTGGAAGACGAATCCGATCTCTTTGTTGCGGATGCGGGCCAGATCGTCATCGTCCATCTCACTGACCAGATTCCCGTTGAGGTAGTATTCACCGGAGCTCGGCGAATCCAAGCAGCCAATCAGATTCATCAGCGTCGATTTACCTGAGCCCGATGCGCCCATGATGGCAACGAACTCTCCCTCAGCGATATCCAGCGACACCTTATCCAGCGCTGTGACCGTACTCGGCCCCATGGTGTAGGACTTCGAAATGTCACGCACTTCGATCAAGGTCGTCATGTGATTAACCTTGCATGATTAAAAAACACGTGGGGCGTTACCCATACCGGAAGATCGCCCAC
>CAXBRX010000450.1:0-2620 GCA_963977835.1 uncultured Derxia sp. | reverse complement strand
TTCGCGGTGCTCGTGGATGCCGTGCGCGTGTGCTCGCTCGGGCAGATCACCGACGCCTTGTTCGAGGTCGGCGGGCAGTACCGGCGCAGCATGTGAGCCGCGCTCCAAAAGCACAAACCGAATAACCAACTGAGGATTCATTCGTTCCTCGTTGGCGACACGCCGATTAACTTTGCCGCCTAAGCCCAGCAAACGGAGGGTGTGGACCCATAATCCGCGCGCTGGGCATCCTTCAAGATCAAGGAAAGGCGGGAGTGATGAAGCAGGTGCTGCTTGGAACGGCCATCGGTGTGGCCGGGCTGGTCGGAATGCCGTTGGCCGGCGCTCAAACGGTGGCGACTGCGCCCGCCGAGGTCGAAGGCCTCGAAAAAGTCGTGGTGTCGGCGCAGCGGCGCGACGAAGCGGCCCAGGAGGTCGGCATCGCGGTGTCGGTCATTTCGGGCAAGACGCTCAGCGAACGCGGCATCACCAACGTCAATCAATTGCAGAACCAGACCCCGAGTCTGGAAGTCGAACCCGCCTTCGGCAGCGGCCAGCCCGAGTTCCGGCTGCGCGGCGTGGGCTTTCATGATTACGCGTCGAACAACACGTCGACGGTGACGGTCAATGTCGACGAAGTCGCCTACGGCCTGCCCATCCTGACCCAAGGCTTGTTGTTCGACATCGACCGCGTCGAAGTGCTGCGCGGGCCGCAAGGCACGCTCTACGGCCGCAATACCACGGGTGGCGCGGTCAATTTCGTGACCCGCAAGCCGACCAGCGTCTTCGCGGCCGGCGTCACGGTCGACTACGATTCCAATGACGAAAAGCGCCTCGAAGCTTTCGTTTCCGGGCCGTTTTCCGACACCGTGCGTGGCCGCGTCGCGGTCGCGACCGACCAAGGCGGCGCCTGGCAGCACAACCGTGCCACCGGCGAAAAACTCGGCAATGCCGATCGCACCGCGTTGCGTGGCGAACTCGATTGGAGCGTGACGCCGGATTTCGATCTGCGCTTCTCGGTCCATGCCTCGCAAGACCAGTCCGACGGGCAAGGCCTGTATTTGTTCAAGCCGCTCGCCACGGCCAACGGCACCGGGCCGACCATCGCGGCCGACACCGACCGCAAGGCGACCGGCTGGGGCTTGCGTCCGGCATTCGCGCAACTCATCGGCGTGTCGGCCAATGCCAAGCCGTTCAAGGACAACGACGGCAACGGCGGTGCGATCACCGCCACGGTCGACCTCGGCAAAGTGGTCTTCACCAGCATCACGAGCGTCGAAAAACTCAAGCGCCGCGAATACAACGATTGGGACGCTTCGTCTTCGGCCGAAGCCGACGAATACTTCCATAGCGACATCGACACCTATTCGCAGGAGCTGCGCCTGGCCTCCAACGGCGACCAGCGCGTGAACTGGGTGACCGGCCTGTATTACGCGAAGGAAAAGCTCAAGGAAAACTGGTATTCCGATTTCACGAGCATCTACGGCTTTGCCGCGCACACTTCCTACCATCAGGCAGCCGAATCGAGCGCGATCTTCGGCCAGGTCGACACCAAGCTCGACGACAAGCTCAAGCTCGTCACGGGCCTGCGCTATGAACACGAAAACCGCGACCTGACCGATTACACGACCACCACCGTGCCGGTCGTCGGCATCGGCATCAGCAATGTCGATCAAAGCATCGCGACCAATGCCGTCACCGGCAAGATCGGCCTCGATTACAAGCTCGCGCCCAAGACCTTGCTGTACACGAGCTTCAGCCGCGGCGTGAAGTCGGGCGGGTTCTCGGCCTACAACGCCTTGTCGCCCGATCAGACCAAACCGTTCAAGGCCGAGACGCTGTACGCGCTCGAAGCCGGGTTCAAGACCGATCTGGCCGCCAACCTGCGTTTGAACGGCGCGATCTACCATTACGACTACCGCAACCAGCAATACCAATCGCAAGTCTTCATCGATCCGGTCATCCGTAACATCGGCCGCCTGGTGAACATTCCCAAGTCCAGCATCCAGGGCATCGAGCTCGAACTCGAATGGAAGCCGATCGCCGGCCTCAAGATCGATCAATTCGCGGGCTACAAGGAAGGCAAGTACAAGGAGTACTACGGCCTGAACGTCGCGGCCACCAAGGCCACCGGCTACCAATACGCGGTCTACAGCGACTTCTCGGGTCAGGAACTCACCAACTTCCCGAAGATCAGTTACGGCGGCGCGATCAGCTATGACTGGACCGCGAACGCGATCGCCTGGGGCCGCGCCTCCTCCTCGGCGGCGATGGCGCCGGCGAAGGCGAGCGCGGTGAACCCGGCGGCAATCGACCCGCCAAAGTAGCCCGCAATCCACGGCTGGATGATGAGCGGGTGAAACACGACCGCCAGCGCCGGCACGACGGCGAGGACCCAGTATTTCAGCCCGAAGACGCGCGGCTCGCGCGCGATCGCCATCGCGAGGCTCGCCAGCAGCACGATCGGGTAGAGCAGGTAGGCCTTGGCAATTTCCAGGCCGGTGGACGACGCGAGGCAGGCGAGCGACTCGTAGTTCAGCGGCCGCTCCTGGATCTGGAGGACGTGCCACGTCCAGTTGAAGCGCATCGGGTCCACGCCAATCTCCGGCAGCGTGCGGATGCCGTGGTGCTGAAGCCATTC
>CAXBRX010000449.1:0-2630 GCA_963977835.1 uncultured Derxia sp. | reverse complement strand
GCAGCGGCCTCGCCGGGGTGTAACTGGCCGCATCCACCGCCAGCTGCATCACCTGTTCCTGGAACAGCGGCACGCCCAGGGTGCGCGCGAACACGCGCTCCAGCTGCGGCGGGTAAAGCGGCTCTTCCAGGTTGTCCAGCGCCTCTGGACCCTGTTCGCGCAGCAGCCGGCGGCGCTCGACGTCGCCGAACTGTTCGACCTCAACGGCTTGGTCGCGACGCGTGGGCAAGGGCTGCGCTAAAAAGCGTTGTTGCCAATCACTGTGGCGCACTTGCGAGCGAAAGGCCTGGTAGGGCAGGTCATCCACGCACAGGGCGTCGCCATGGCTGAGCAAGCACGTTTCTGAGGGAAGCAACAACTGGCAGGGGTCATCAAGCCGCACCGCGCCGCAACGCTTGGCGAATGCCTCGCCCGTGAGAAAGTCGCGATTGCCCGGGATCCAAAAGAGCTCCAAGCGCTCAGCCGCCCTCGCCAAGGCTGCGACACAACCTTGCTCCCAGGAGCCTAAAGGGTGATCCAACACGTCGTCCCCGATCCAGACTTCAAACAAGTCGCCCAGGATGAACAGTGCTTGCGCCGGCGTGCTGGCCAGGTAGTCCCGCCAGACCTCAAAGGTGCGAGGCTGTTGCTCGCACAGGTGCAGGTCCGAGATGAAGAGGGTTCGGCTCAGAGGCACTCGGCCTTCAGGATCACCACCGGCTCGAGCGGCACGTTCTGGTGCATGCCGCGGTTGCCGGTGCTGACATCTTTGATCTTATCGACGACATCCGTGCCCGCAGTGACCTTGCCGAAGACGCAGTAGCCCCACCCCTGGGCGTTCGGCGCCGTGTGATTCAGAAAGCCGTTGTCCGCAACGTTGATGAAGAATTGTGCGGTTGCCGAGTGCGGGTCCGAAGTGCGGGCCATCGCGATCGTATATTTGTCGTTCTTCAGGCCGTTGTCGGCTTCGTTCTTGACCGGGCTCTGCGTCGGCTTCTGCTTCATGCCGGGCTCGAAACCGCCGCCCTGAATCATGAAGCCGTCGATGACGCGATGGAAGATCGTGCCGTTGTATTGGCCGCTGCGCACGTACTTGAGGAAATTGGCCACGGTGATCGGCGCATGCTCGGGGTCGAGCTCCACGACGATCTTGCCCATCGAGGTCTTCAGTTCGACGCGCGGCTTTGCTGCCGGCGTGGTCTGCGCGTTGGCGATGCCTGCGACGGCGAGCAATGCGGCCAGGCACCAGGTGAGGATGCGTTGCATGTGGGTCTGCCTTTGCAAAAGAGGGAGGGTCACTTCTTGGCGGCCGGGGCTGCGGAGGCGCCGAGATCGCGCGTGGCTGCGAGCTTGCGCGCGACATTGCCGTTGTGCGGCTCGAATTGCGCGGCCTTTTCATAGGCTTGTGCCGCGAGCTTCAAATACACGTCGCCGAGGTTCTCATGCGCGGTGCCCCAGCTCGGCGCCACGCGCACGGCCATCTCGAGTGCGGCGCGGGCCTTGTCGTACTGGCCTTGGGCCGCGTAGATCACGGCCAGGTTGTTGTAGGGCTCGGGCAGTTCAGGAAAATCGGTGCTCAATTGCATGAATTGCGCGATGGCCTCGGGCGTCTTCTTCTGGTCGGTCAGGATCACGCCTTTCAGAAAGCGCATTTGCGCGTCCTTGGGCTTGCCTTCCAGAAACTTGTCGGCGCGAGCGGCGGCCTGGTCGAGCTGGCCGGCACGCAGCAAGCGGGTGACTTCCTGGATATCGTCGGCCTGGGCCAAGGCGGCGGTGCTCGCCAGCGTGATCGAGACGGCGAACAAGCCTAGGCGGAACAGCCGCACGACGGCGTGAATGGGCATAAGTACCTCGTCGGGATAAGGGATCGACCGGAGTCGACTGTCACCTGAACCATGCGCGCACGCATGCGTTTGGCGCGAGGCCCGATGCTATACTGCCTCGCGATCTTCACGATTCTAGCAATCCGTTTCTTCTCGCCTCAACCGCACGCGCAATGGTGCGCGCAGCCCCGGAACTTCGAGGTCAGGTCTTCACATGTTGCACATCTTCAATACGCTGTCACGGCGCAAGGAGCGCTTTGTCCCGTTGGTCGAGGGCGAGGTGCGCATGTACGTCTGCGGGATGACGATCTACGACTACTGCCACATCGGCCACGCACGCATGATGATGGCTTTCGACGTGGTGCAACGCTGGTTGCGCGCGAGCGGTTATCGGGTCAATTACGTCCAGAACATCACCGACATCGACGACAAGATCATCAAGCGCGCGGTCGAACAGAACGTGGCGATCGGCGCGGTGACGGCGAAATTCATCGCCGCAATGCACGAGGACTTTCGCGCGCTCGGCGTACAGCCGCCCGACCACGAACCGCGTGCGACGCAATATGTGCCGCAGATGCTCGACCTCATCGGCAAGCTCGAAGGCAAAGGCCTGGCCTATGCTGCGCCCAACGGCGATGTGAATTTCGCGGTGCGCAAATTTGCCGGCTACGGCAAGTTGTCGGGCAAATCGCTCGACGAATTGCGTGCGGGCGAGCGCATCGCAGTCGATGACAACAAACAAGACCCGCTCGATTTCGTGCTCTGGAAGCGCGCCAAGGAAAGCGAACCGCCTGAGGCGAAATTCGATTCACCCTGGGGCGCGGGGCG
>CAXBRX010000448.1:0-2653 GCA_963977835.1 uncultured Derxia sp. | reverse complement strand
CTGGTCGATGTGACGCGGCTGGCCACGGCCGATCCGGAAAGCCGGGTGCCGCATCTGGCCTTCCAGCCCAGCCTGCTGGCCGATACGCCCATCCTGCCGGTCGATCAGGTCGAGACCAGCTACTACTTGCGCATGCGCGTGGCCGACCAGCCCGGAGTGCTGGCCGACATCACGCGCATCATGGCCGACAACTCGATCTCGATCGACGCGCTGCTGCAAAAGGAGCCGCCCGAAGGCGAGCACCGCGCCGAGATCATCATCCTCACGCATCAGACGATCGAGCATCGCGTCAACACCGCGATCGCCGCGATCGAGGCTTTGCCGACCGTGGTCGGCAAGGTGGTGCGCATTCGTCAAGAAAACCTGGGGTAAGCCGCTCGTGAAGTACATCAGCACCCGCGGCGCAGCTCATGGCGCGCCCAAGTCGTTTCTCGAAATCCTGCTCGCCGGCCTCGCCGACGATGGCGGTCTGTACATGCCGCTCGCCTATCCGCAAGTCACGCGGGCGCAGCTCGACGCTTGGCGCGCGCTGCCGTATGCCGATCTGGCCTACGAGGTGATCCGCCTGTTCGCCGACGACATTCCGGCCGAAGACCTGCGTGCGCTGTGCCGCAAGACCTACACCCCCGCCACTTATTGCAACGTGCACACGGGCGAGAACGCATCCGACATCACGCCTTTGCGCGTGCTGGGGCAAGAAGGCGGCACGCCACTGGCTTTGCTTGCTTTGTCAAATGGGCCGACCTTGGCCTTCAAAGACATGGCGATGCAATTGCTCGGCAATTTGTTCGAGTACGCGCTGGCCAAGACCGGGCAGGCACTCAACATCCTCGGCGCCACCTCGGGCGACACCGGTTCGGCGGCCGAATACGCGATGCGCGGCAAGCAGGGCATCCGCGTGTTCATGCTGAGCCCGCATCGCAAGATGAGCGCGTTCCAGACCGCGCAGATGTTCAGCCTGCAAGACCCGAACATTTTCAACATCGCGGTCGAAGGCGTGTTCGACGACGCGCAGGACATCGTCAAGGCCGCGAGCAACGATGCGGGCTTCAAGGCGCGCCAACAGATCGGCACCGTCAATTCGATCAACTGGGCGCGCGTCGTGGCCCAGGTCGTTTATTACTTCAAGGGCTATTTCGCGGCCACCACGGCGAGTGACCAGCGGGTGAGCTTCGCTGTGCCCTCGGGCAATTTCGGCAACATCTGCGCCGGGCATATCGCGCGCCAGATGGGCCTGCCGATCGACACCCTGGTTTGTGCGACCAACGAAAACGATGTGCTCGACGAGTTCTTCCGCACCGGCACTTATCGGGTGCGTTCGAGCGCCGAGACGCGCCAGACCAGCTCGCCGTCGATGGACATTTCGAAGGCCAGCAATTTCGAGCGCTTCGTGTTCGATCTCGTCGGCCGCGATGCAGCCAAGGTTGCGGCCTTGTGGAAAGACATCGACGCCGGTGGCGCCTTCACGCTCGACGCGGCGACGTTTGCGCGCGTGCGTTCGCAATACGGCTTCGTTTCGGGGCGCAGCAGCCATGACGACCGCGTCGCGACCATCCGCGACATCGATGCGCGCTACGGTCTCGTCATCGACACCCATACCGCCGACGGCGTCAAGGCGGCACGTGCGCACCTGCAGGCCGGCACGCCGATGATCGTGCTCGAGACCGCGCAAGCCGCGAAGTTCAACGAGACCATTCAAGAAGCGCTCGGCCATGACGCGCCGCGTCCGGCCGGGTTCGCGGGCATCGAAGCCTTGCCGCAACGCTTCGTGGTGCTGCCGGCCAGCGCCGACCGGGTCAAGGCCTACATCGCCGAGCACACCGGCATCGGCGTCTAGGCAGCGCGAGGTCCGCCATGAATGTGTTCGGCATCACCGGCTATTCGGGCGCGGGCAAGACCACCCTGATCGAAAAGCTCGTGCCTCGCCTTGTGGGGGCCGGATTGCGAGTCTCGCTGGTCAAGCATGCACATCACGACTTCGACATCGACCAGCCGGGCAAGGACAGTGCGCGGCCAGGGCCATTGTCCATGGGCGGTGAGCGACTCCTCGCGCATGATGTTGAGCGCGGCGGCTGTAGCCGGCCGGCCCTCGAGCATGCCGAGCTCGTCGACCACGTCCTCGAGCACGATCGGATACATCGGGGTGCCCTTGTCAGTCTCAGCCAGGACCTTGAGCTTCGCATCCCGCAGGGGCATGGACGGCTTCTCGGCCGGCTGCTGGTTGGCCTTGGCCTGAAGGTCGGCCACGTAGAACACCCGCACCCCCTTTGGCTTCCACTCGGTATCGAGGCTCTCGGCCGCCAGCTTGAGCTCCGCCTGCCCGCCGCCATGGTCGCCCACTTCGTCCACAAGAACGCCGCCGGAAAGCTGGTGGTGCTTGGGGTCTTGCTGGCTGAAGGAAGGGAAAATGCCGTGGTTCGTTCCATCTGGAGCAATGCCCCGCGAGCGGAGAGCGCCGAGGTGGTGATCCCTGGCGTGGCCATCAGCCCGGCGCTCATGATGCCCGGAAAGCTGGACTACTTTTCCTATGAGGGATCGCTGACCACCCCCCCCTGCACCGAGGGGGTCACCTTCTTCATCCTGAAGTCCCCCGGTTCCATTTCCCGGGAGCAGGTGGAGGCATTTCCGTTCAAGCTGAATGCACGGCCGGTCA
>CAXBRX010000447.1:0-2663 GCA_963977835.1 uncultured Derxia sp. | reverse complement strand
ATCGCACGCGTGCGCGCAATGTCAGCCATCGCCACGCGCGAGCACAAGGAATGGATGCGGCGCCTGGCCGCCGATCGCAGCGGCCGCGGCATTGCGTTGAATCAGGAAGAATTCGCGCAGGCGATGGCGTTTGCCGAACGCGACGATTACCGCGACCGCGTCAACGGCTTCCTCAAGCGCCGCTGAAGCGCCTCAGGACTTGCGGTTGGGGCAGTTGGTACGGATGCAGGTGCCGTACAGCGCGAGCGAATGCTCTTGCAGATCGAACCCGAGATCATGGGCGATGCGCTTTTGGCGCTTCTCGATCTCGGCGTCGTGAAACTCTTCCACATGCCCGCATTGCAGGCAGACCAGATGGTCGTGATGGCGGCCTTCGTTGAGTTCGAAGGTCGCCTTGCCCTGCTCGAAATGATTGCGCGCGAGCACACCCGCCTGTTCGAACTGGGTCAGCACCCGGTAGACGGTCGCAAGGCCGATGTCGATGTCTTCCTGCAGCAGCATCTTGTAAACATCGTCAGCGCTCAAATGGCGCGTGCCGGCGTTCTCGGCCCGTTGGAACAGTTCGAGAATCTTCAGCCGCGGCAACGTGGCTTTGAGTCCGACTGCCTTGAGATCCGAGGAATTGGGCATAAGCTGGCAAGAGATGAGCGGCGCGCCCGTGACGTGGGCATCCTTTCCATTATCATAGCCGCTTGTCCACCGATCCGACCGGCGCAATGCCCCCATTGACCGCCGGTCCGTACAACACCATGCCTTCTCGCGTCTCTCAGCGCCCGCAATTCGTCGCGCCGATCCGCCTTGCCGCCGCGCTTGCCCTCGCATTGGTGTTGTCGGCCTGCGGCACCTGGATCCAGCCTTATCGCAGCGAAGTCCAGCAAGGCAATTTCGTCAGCCGCGAAATGCTCGCCATGCTCAAAACCGGCATGACGCGCGATCAGGTACGGTTCACGCTCGGCTCGCCCATGGTGCAGCCCTTGTTCCGTGCCGACCAATGGCACTACGTGTTCTACCAGCGCAAGACCAGCGGCCAACTCGTCGAACGTCAACTGACGCTGACCTTCGAGAACGATCGCCTCGCACGCTGGACCGGCGATGAAATGCCCAGCGAGCTGCCGGCCACCGCCGAAGGCAGCACCAACACCGCCAAGTCGCCGTCATGATGAAGATCGCGATCGCCGGCGCCTCCGGCCGCATGGGCCGCATGCTCGTCGAAGCCATCAACGCGGCCGACGATGCGCAACTGGTCGGCGCGCTCGACGTGCCGGGCGCCGTCAGCCTCGGCCGCGATGCCGGCGAAATGCTGGGCGTCAACACCGGGGTGCTGATCACCAGCGACCTCGACGCGGCACTCGCGAACGCCGAATTCCTGATCGATTTCACGCGGCCTGAAGGCACGCTCAAACATCTGGCCGCCTGCACCGCGCGCGGCGTCAAGATGATCATCGGCACCACCGGTTTCGACGCCGCCGGCAAGGCGCAGATCGCGGCCGCCGCCGAACGCATCGCGCTCGTGTTCTCGCCCAACATGAGCGTGGGCGTCAATGCCACGTTCAAGCTGCTCGATGTCGCCGCGCGCATCCTCGCGACCGGCTACGACATCGAAATCATCGAAGCCCATCATCGTCACAAGGTCGATGCGCCGTCGGGCACCGCGCTCGGCATGGGCGAAGTCGTCGCCAAGGCGCTCGGGCGCGATCTGTCGAAGGTCGCCGTCTACGGCCGCGAAGGCGTGACCGGCGAACGCGATCCGTCGACGATAGGCTTTGCCACCGTGCGCGGCGGCGACATCGTCGGCGACCATACCGTGCTGTTCGCCGGCATCGGCGAGCGCATCGAGATCACGCACAAATCGTCGAGCCGCATGACCTACGCGCTCGGCTCCTTGCGCGCGGCACGTTTCCTCGCCGGCAAAACCAGCGGCCAATTCAACATGCAAGACGTCCTCGGCCTGAACTGAACGCCGACATGGAACCGCAAGCCCTCGGACTCACGCATTTCTGGGCCCAGGCCGACGCGATCAACCGCGCGGTCGGCTTGCTGTTGCTGGCAATGTCGGTGGTCAGTTGGACGGTGATGCTCGGCAAGCTGCGCACCGCACTCGCCTTGCGTGGCGGCGCGCAAAGCAAACTCCAGCAATTCTGGGCCGCGCCCGCGCTTGCCGATGGCGTGGCGCAATTGCGCGCGCTCGACCCGACCGGCGTTTTTGCCAAGCTCGCCCAGGCCGCCGCTGACGGCAATCAGGCGCAAACCGGCATGGCCGGCCGTGGCGACCGTGCCGACCGGCTGCTGCGCGAATTGCGCACCGCCTTGCGCGCCTCCACCGCGCGCCTCGATGCCGGCCAGACCTGGCTGGCCTCGATCGGTGCGACCGCGCCTTTCGTCGGCCTGTTCGGCACCGTCTGGGGCATCTATCACGCGCTGATCGGCATCGCGAGCGCCGGTCAGGTCAGCATCGACCGCGTGGCCGGCCCGGTCGGCGAAGCGCTCATCATGACTGCGCTTGGCCTTGCGGTCGCGATTCCGTCGGTGCTCGCCTACAACGCCTACGCGCGTCTGGCGCGCACGGTGGTGGCCGACCTCGACGGATTCGCGCGCGATCTGCACGCCTATTGCATCGCGCATCCGGACGGCTGAACGCGATGGCCTTCGGCAGCCTCGACGAC
>CAXBRX010000446.1:0-2690 GCA_963977835.1 uncultured Derxia sp. | reverse complement strand
CGCAGCAATTGGCGATCGAGCAGCACCTCGCGAAACGGCAGGCGCTCGGCATGCACGACGCGCGCGACATCGGGCACCACCCAGCGCACCACGCCGATCGCGAGCACCGCGAGGATGCCGGTCATGGCGAAGATGCCGTGCATGCCGATCAGGTGATACAGCACCGGGGCGAGCACCATGCTGCCGGCGAAGGTCAGGCCGATCGAGCCGCCGACCATGGCCATGGCCTTGGTGCGATGCTCGTCGCGCGTCGCATCGGCGATCATCGCCGTCACCGCGGCCGAGATCGCGCCCGAGCCCTGGATGGCGCGCCCGACGATGACCCAGACCAGGGTGTGCGCGAACGCGGCGACGAAACTGCCGGCTGCGAACAACACCAGCCCGGCGATCATGACCGGCTTGCGTCCGATGCGATCGCTGAGGATGCCGACCGGAATCTGCAACATGCCTTGCGTCAGGCCGTAGATGCCCATGGCCAAGCCGATCATGGTGGCCGACTCGCCGCCCGGCAATCCGCGCGCATACACCGCGAACACCGGCAGGATGAGGAACAGGCCCAGCATGCGCAGCGCGAAGATCGACGCAAGCGAGGTGCTCGCGCGCATTTCGAGCGCGCTCATGCGCGAGGGCAGGGAAGGCGGTGGATCGAGGACGGCGGACACGCGGAACACTCCGAAAACAGGCTGGCGCAATTGCGCGCGGCGCTGTCGCCGGGTGCGCGCGATACCCCTTTAATCAGGAGCATCACCAGGGGCTGGTGACGGCATGAAGTTTGCCTCGGCTATAGTAGCAGTTTGCCTCGGCGCAGCATGGCCGACGAATGTTGCCTTCCTTTACGCAAAACCCTGCCAAGCGCATGGATGAAATCCGCATCCGCGGTGCCCGCACCCACAACCTCAAGAACGTCGATCTCGACCTGCCGCGCAACAAGCTGGTCGTGATCACGGGCTTGTCGGGCAGCGGCAAGAGCTCGCTCGCCTTCGACACTTTGTATGCCGAGGGCCAGCGCCGCTATGTCGAATCCTTGTCGGCCTATGCGCGGCAGTTTCTGCAATTGATGGAAAAGCCCGATGTCGATCTGATCGAAGGTTTGTCGCCCGCGATCTCGATCGAACAAAAGGCGACCAGCCACAATCCGCGCTCGACAGTCGGCACGGTCACCGAGATCCACGATTACCTGCGCCTGCTCTGGGCGCGCGCCGGCACGCCGTATTGCCCCGACCATCCCGACCATGCGCTCGAAGCGCAATCGGTCTCGCAAATGGTCGATGCCGCCTTGGCGCTCGGCGAAGGCACGAAGCTGATGATCCTCGCGCCGGTGGTGGTCAATCGCAAAGGCGAGCATCTCGAAGTGTTTGAAAGCCTGCGCGCACAAGGCTTCGTGCGCTTTCGCGTGCGCACCGAAGCGGTCAAGGGCGTGGCGCCCGCGCGCATCCATGAACTCGACGATCTGCCCGCGCTCAAGAAAAGCGAGAAGCATTCGATCGATGTGGTCGTCGATCGGCTCAAGGTGAGCCCCGAGGCCAAGCAGCGCCTGGCCGAATCCTTCGAGACCGCCTTGCGCCATGGCCAGGGCCGCGCGATCGCCTTGCGCATGGATGCGCCCGAAGACGATCCGACGCGCGAACAGGTGTACAGCAACCGCTTCGCCTGCCCGATCTGCGGCTGGTCCTTGTCGGAGCTCGAACCGCGGCTGTTCTCGTTCAATTCGCCGGTGGGCGCCTGCCCGACTTGCGACGGCCTCGGTTCGATCGAATTCTTCGACCCCAAGCGCATCGTCGCGCATCCGAGCCTGTCGCTCGCGAGCGGGGCGATCAAGGGCTGGGATCGGCGCAATCAGTTTTACTTCCAGATGCTGCAAAGCATCGCCGAGCATTACGCCTTCGATGTCGAGACGCCGTTCGAGCACTTGAGCGAAGAAGTGCGCAACGTGATTCTGCACGGCACCGGGCGCCACACTTTGCCGTTCTATTACGTCAATGAACGCGGCCGGCGCATCGTCAAGGAACACAGTTTCGAAGGCGTGGTGAACAACCTCAAACGCCGTTACCGCGAAACCGATTCGATGGCGGTCAAGGAAGAACTGGCCAAGTACATCAGCCATTCGGCCTGCCCCGATTGCGGCGGCTCGCGGCTCAAGCGCGATGCGCGCCATGTCAAGATCGGCGAAGGCGCGCAGGCGCGCGCCATCTTCGAAGTGAGCGCCCTGCCCTTGCGCGATGCGCAGGTCTGGTGCGACACGCTCAAGCTGCGCGGCGCCAAGGCCGAGATCGCCGACAAGATCGTGCGCGAGATCGGCGCACGGCTGCATTTTCTGAATAACGTGGGGCTCGATTATCTGAGCCTCGATCGCAATGCCGACACGCTCTCGGGCGGCGAAGCCCAGCGCATCCGCCTGGCCTCGCAAATCGGCTCGGGCCTCACGGGCGTGATGTATGTGCTCGATGAACCGAGCATCGGCCTGCACCAGCGCGACAACGAACGCCTGATCGGCACGCTGCGCCATTTGCGCGACCTCGGCAATTCGGTGCTGGTGGTCGAGCATGACGAAGACGCGGTGCGCGCCGCCGATTACGTGGTCGACATGGGGCCGGGCGCGGGCGAACACGGCGGGCGCGTGGTCGCCCAAGGCACGCCCGACGAAGTCGCGAACGATCCGGCGTCGTTGACTGGGCAATACCTGTCGGGGC
>CAXBRX010000445.1:0-2698 GCA_963977835.1 uncultured Derxia sp. | reverse complement strand
GGTCGTCACCGTAGTGGCGCTGGAAAGCGACGAGGTGACGCTCGACGCCAACCACCCGTTTGCCGGCATGGACCTGATCTTCGACGTCGAGATCGTGGGCGCAGTGGTCGCATCGGTCGAGCATCGGATCGACGTGCCGTTCGTGACACTCGTGCGGTTGAAGCCGACGAGCGTGCCGAACACGATCAGCCCCGTCAGCGCCGCCACCCAGAAGATGCGCCGCCGCGCGATCGCGAGGTCGAACAGCGGGTTCGGGGCGCGGCGCTGGCGCCAGCCGAACAGCATCAGCACCACCGCGCTGATCCCGACGGCGGCCAGGCCGAAGCGCTCGATCTGCTCGCGCCGGCGCTTGGCTGCACTGCGCCGGCCTGGACCCAACAAGGCTACTTGCCGGGCGGCGACCTACCGGCAAACGGATCGACGCCACCCGAGGTGTTCGCGGCCTATGTCGCGGCCTTGCAAGCGCGTTTTGCACATCATCCGGCGGCCACCATTCACCGGCTCGCGCGCAACTACGGACGCGAGGCCGAAGGTCTGCTCGAAGCGGGCGCAGCGCCCGTGGCCGGCGATGTCAGCGCGGCGGAACTCGAACACGCCTGGACCCGGGAATGGGCACGCGATGCGCAGGATTTTCTTTGGCGCCGCACCAAGCTCGGCCTGCATCTGCCGCCAAGCGACCAGGCCGCGATCGCCGCTTGGTTCGACGCGCGCCGAACGACGGCCGGTCAAAGCTCGTAATCGTCGCTGCGGCCGGTGCGTGCGTGCTGCATCGCGGTTTCGAGCCCGGCCCGCGTGATCTGCGGCGACAACAAATGCAGGAACTTGACCGCGAAATCGCGCAGATACGCGCCTTGGCGCACGCCCACGCGCGTGATGTTGGCGCCGAACAAAGGCCCGACCGGAATCGCATGCAGATGCGTATCGCGCTTGGGGTCGTAGGCCATTTCGGCCACGAGGCCCACGCCCAGGCCGAGTTCGACATAGGTCTTGATGACGTCGGAATCGACGGCTTCGAGCACGATCTGGGGCGTGAGATCGCGGCGCTCGAAGGCGGCGTCGATGCGACTGCGCCCCGAATAGGCGACGTCGTAAGTGATGAGCGGATGCGCAGCCAGTTGTTCGAGCGTCAGCGTCGCTGCACCGTCGAGCGCATGGCCGCGCGGCACGATCGCGATGTGCGACCACTGATAGATCGGCAGCGTGATGAGTTCGCCGTAATCGGCCAGGGCTTCGGTCGCGATGCCGATGTCGGCCCGGCCATGCATGACGTATTGCGCGACATGGGTCGGATCGCCTTGCAACAGCGTGAGCCGCACCGCCGGGAACAATTGCTTGAACTTCGCGATCGCCTGCGGCAGCGAATAGCGCGCCTGGGTCGCAGTGGTGGCAATGACGAGCGAGCCTTGATCGCGCGCCGCGAAATCGTCGGCGACCTGCTTGAGGTTTTCGATCTCGGTCAGGGCGCGCTCGATGGTCTCGACGACGACCCGGCCCGGCGGCGTGAGGTCGATGATGCGCTTGCCTTTGCGCACGAAGATCTGAAAGCCGAGTTCTTGTTCGAACTCGATGATGGCCTTGGAAACCCCGGGCTGCGAGGTGAACAGCGCGGCGGCGACGGCCGTCAGGTTGAACTGCTGACGCACGGCTTCGCGCACGAAGCGCAACTGGTGGAGATTCATGTCAGTGGTCGACGGGCCAACAAAAAGGGGTGCCGGTATGCACCGTCACCCCGAAAAATGGCAGCTGACGCTGCCCCTCCTCCACTGGTGATGCCGCCAGCGGCCATCGGCGCGCCAGACATCATGAAACGATCGTAGAGCAGGCAAAACGTAGTGCCAAGCGTTTCCGCGCGGCATTTCCGCAGGTGACGTGGGGGCATCGTACCGCAGCGGCGTGCTGCGGGTGCGTGAAATCGCGCGGTCCGATCGCCGGTCATCCTGGGGACGAACGGGTCTGCGCAATGCAGCATCCGGCAATCGCGTCGAGCACCGCGGCCTGTTCGCCGATCGAGGCGGCCAACGCGATTTCCACCCCGGCATGGCGCGCGCGCGCTTCGTCGACGAGCCGCGGCACATCCTTGCGCACATGGCCGCCCTGGCCCAGAAACACCGGCACCACGATCACGCGGGTGCAGTGCGCTTGTGCCAACCGGTCGATGGCGGTGGTCAGATCGGGCGCGTTGAATTCGAGGAAGGCGAGTTCGACCGGCGTCTGCGGCGCTTGTGCGAGCACGCGCGCACGCACGCCTTCGAACGGCTGCACCCATTGCGGGTCGCGCGCACCGTGCGCGAGCAGCGCCAGTCCGGTCTTTTCCGATGGGCCTTCGCCTTGCGTCATGCTCATCCGCGCCTCCTCGTTCACCACGCTACGCGTTCGCGCTGCGGCCTGCGCCTCAATGGCGCTCGACCCAGCGCAACCAGATCGTGGCGATGGCCAATGCCACCAGGCTGGGCGTCAGTGCGGCCAAGGGCGGCGGCCAGTCGCGCAAGGCGCCCAGATGCGACGACAGTTCGTTGATCACATAGAACCCGATGCCGAGCATGATGCCCGCGAAGATCTTGAGGCTCACGCCGCCCGAGCGCGTATGCAGATAAGCGAACGGCAATGCGAGCAGCATCATGAACACCACGGCGAGCGGGTACATGACCTTCTTCCACAAGGCGATTTCGTAAGCGATGGTCTTTTGCCGCGTGGTCTT
>CAXBRX010000444.1:0-2713 GCA_963977835.1 uncultured Derxia sp. | reverse complement strand
ACCCCGGTGCCGGGCAGCGCGCCCGCAAGCTCGCCGGCGTCGGCTGAAGGTGCTCAAGGCGAGGGCGCCGAAGCAGCCCCCGCCGGCGCCTCGCGCACGCCCGCGCTCGATCAGTTCACGACCAACCTCACGCAGCGCGCGCACGACGGCAAGATCGACCCGGTGATCGGGCGCGACCCCGAAATCCGCCAGGCGATCGACATCCTGATGCGTCGGCGCCAGAACAACCCCATCCTCACCGGCGAGGCCGGCGTGGGCAAGACCGCGGTCGTCGAAGGCCTCGCGCTGCGCATCGCGGCGGGCGATGTGCCGCCGCCGCTCAAGGGCGTGGCGCTGCATGTGCTCGACATGGGGCTGTTGCAGGCCGGCGCGTCGGTCAAGGGCGAGTTTGAGAACCGCCTGAAGAACGTGATCGACGAGGTCAAGAAGAGCCCGCATCCGATCATCCTGTTCATCGACGAAGCCCACAC
This sequence comes from uncultured Derxia sp., assembly GCA_963977835.1. Taxonomy (GTDB): domain Bacteria; phylum Pseudomonadota; class Gammaproteobacteria; order Burkholderiales; family Burkholderiaceae_E; genus CAXBRX01. Next base: position 2,243 of record CAXBRX010000444.1, on the reverse strand, counting down.
CATGATCGGTGCGGGCGGCCAGGCCGGCCAGAGCGATGCGGCCAATCTGCTCAAGCCGGCGCTCGCGCGCGGCGAGTTGCGCACCATTGCCGCGACCACCTGGAGCGAATACAAGAAGTACTTCGAGAAGGACGCGGCACTCGCGCGGCGCTTCCAGGTCATCAAGGTGGAAGAGCCGACCGAGACGCTGGCCGCCTCGATGCTGCGCGGCATGGTTCCGTTGATGGAAAAACACTTCAACGTCCGCGTGCTCGATGAAGCCGTGGTCGATGCGGTGCGCCTCTCGCATCGCTACATCAGCGGCCGCCAACTGCCCGACAAGGCCATCAGCGTGCTCGACACCGCCTGCGCGAAGGTGGCGCTCGGCCAGGCCGCGCGTCCGGCCACCATCGAAGAAAACGAAAAACACATCGAACGCCTGAAAGCCGAACTCGGTGCGCTCGAACGCGAACAAGCCGCGGGCGCTGCGCACGACGCGCGCTTGCGTGAACTGCGCGAATTGATCGCCAGCATCGACGCTGAGACGAGCGCGTTGCGCGAGCGTTGGGAACGTGAAATTGCGCTCGTCACCAAGGTGGCGGAATTGCGTGCCCGCGCCGAAGCCGCGCCCGCGCTGCCCGAGATGGTGGAGGCCAAGCCCAAGAAGGGTCGTCGTAAGATCGAGGCCGCACCGGCATCGCCCGAGCGTGTGGCGCTCGAAGAAGCGCTGGCTGAATTGCGTGCGCTGCAGGCCGAAGCGCCGCTGGTGCCGATGCAGGTGGATGCGCATGTGGTCGCCGAGATCGTCGCGGCCTGGACCGGCATTCCTTTGGGCAAGATGGTCAAGGACGAGATCGGCAATGTGCTGCAATTGCAATCGTTGCTCGAAGAGCGCGTCATCGGCCAATCGCATGCGATCGCCGCGATCGCGCAAGGCGTGCGCACCGCACGGGCCCAGCTCGACGACCCCAACAAGCCCAAGGGCGTGTTCCTGTTCGTGGGCCCGAGCGGCGTCGGCAAGACCGAGACCGCGCTCGCGCTGGCCGACATTCTTTACGGCGGCGAACGCAACGTCATCACCATCAACATGAGCGAGTACCAGGAGGCGCACACGGTGTCGGGCCTCAAGGGCTCGCCCCCGGGCTATGTGGGCTACGGCGAAGGCGGCATCCTGACCGAAGCGGTGCGCCGCAAGCCGTACAGCGTGGTGCTGCTCGACGAGATCGAGAAGGCCCACCCCGATGTGCTCGAAATGTTCTACCAGGTGCTCGACAAGGGCGTGATGGACGATGCCGAAGGCCGCGAAATCGACTTCCGCAACACGCTCATCATCCTCACTTCGAATGTCGGCTCGCAGCTCATCATGCGCGAATGCCTGAACAAGCCGGCCGAGGAAGTGCCCACGCCCGAAGCGCTGGCCGAGTTGCTGCGCCCGCAGTTGTACAAGGCCTTCAAGCCGGCCTTTCTGGGGCGCATGCGCACCGTGCCGTATTTCCCGCTCAGCGACGATGTGCTCGCGCGCATCGTGGCGCTCAAGCTTTCGCGCATCGGCAAACGCATCGCGGCCAACCACAAGGCCGACTTCCAGTTCGATGAATCGCTGATCGACGCGGTGCTCGCGCGCTGCACCGAAGTGGATTCGGGCGCACGCAATGTCGATCACATCCTCAACGGCAGTCTGTTGCCGCAGATGGCCGAGGCGGTGCTCAAGTGCATGGTGGCCGAGCAGCCGATCACCCAGATCCGGGTCGGTGCGCGCGAGGACGGCGAATTCGAGTATGCGATTCAGTAAGCGCGCCAGCGCGCTGCACAGGCAAGGAACATCGACATGACGACCTTGATGGACACAATGTCGAGCGCCCTCGAAGCGCTCTTGGCAGGCGCCGATCAACACACGCGCTTGCTGCGGCTGCATACGCCCTTGGGCGAAAACGTCCTGGTGGCCGAGCGCATGCGCGCGCGCGAATGCGTGTTCGGCATGGAAGACGCGCTCGACCCCGCGGGCAGCGACGATCTGTGCGGCTACCGCATCGAGATCGACGCCTTGTCGACCGACGCCCACCTCGAACTCAAGCAACTCATCGGCCAGCCCGCCTTGCTCGAACTGCTCACCCAGGCGAGCCGCAATGCCTTGCGCCCGTTTCATGGGCAGGTGACCGAGTTTTCGCTGCTGGGCAGCGAAGGCGGCGTGGCGCGTTACCGCCTGGTGCTCGAGCCCTGGCTCGCCTTCTTGCGCTGGCGCACCGACAGCTATGTCTTTCAAG
>CAXBRX010000443.1:0-2724 GCA_963977835.1 uncultured Derxia sp. | reverse complement strand
ACGCGGTCCGCTTGTCGCTCGCAACGGCCAGCGAACGCAGACGTCCGCTCTGTATGAACGGCAGGGCCGCCGGCAGTACGCTCCACAGCGCTTCGACCTGACCGCCGGCGAGAGCTGCCGCGTTGCCACGGAACTCGTGTAGGCTTTGCCGGTGGGGGCGCGGTTGCCAGTGAGCAAGCTGCGCGCACGCCGGCACAAAGCGGCAGCTTCAGCAGCGCACGGCGCAGATCGTCGCCGAGAAGCTCGAATCGTGGGGCATCGCGGTGCATCGCGGCCTCGCCACGACCGGCGTGGTCGGCACGCTCAAGGGCAAGCGCAAGGGCCAGAAGACGATCGGCCTGCGCGCCGACATGGACGCGCTGCACCTGCAGGAGAAGAACGACTTCGCCCACGTCTCGGTGCACGACCACAGGATGCATGCCTGCGGCCACGACGGCCACACGGCGATGCTGCTGGGCGCGGCGCGCCACCTCGCCGCCAACCCCGACTTCGCCGGCACCGTGCACTTCATCTTCCAGCCGGCCGAGGAAGGGCTCGGCGGCGCGCGCGTGATGATCGAGGAAGGGCTGTTCGACAGATTCAACTGCGACGTCGTCTATGGCATGCACAACATGCCGGGCATCGACACCGGGACTTTCGCCATCCGCGCCGGTGCCATGCTCGCCTCGTCGGACAGCTGGGAAGTGACGTTCAAGGGCACCGGCGGTCACGGCGCGATGCCTGATCGCGGCACCGATCCGACCTATGTCGCCGCGCAGTTCATCGTGGCGGTGCAGGGCATCGTCGGCCGCAACGTGCCGCCGTCACAGGCGGCCGTGTTGAGCGTCGGCCACATCCATGGCGGCACGCCGGGCTCGCCCAACGTCATTCCGTCGGAAGTGCTGATCAAGGGCACGGCGCGCAGCTTCTCGGCCGATGTGCGCGCGCTGCTGCGCACCTTGCGTCTGCCTTTGCCCGAGCGCTTGTCGCGGCGCACTCGCACGACCCGGCGCGGCGCGCGCATCGACATGCGGCGCACGGTGCGCGCGCAATTGCGCGGCGATTCGTTGCGCCTCGCCTATCGCGAAGCCCGCCATGTGCGTCCGCCGCTGGTCATCCTGGCCGATGTCTCGGGCTCGATGGAGCGCTACACCCGCATGCTGATCTTCTTCGCGCATGCGGTCGCGCAATGCGAGGCGCGCGTCGAAACCTTCGCCTTCGGCACGCGGCTCGCGCGCATCACGCCCGAGCTTGCCGGCGACCCCGACCGTGCGCTCGCGCGGCTGGCGGCGCGTGCGGGCGATTGGGGCGGCGGCACGCGCATCGCGCAATGCCTTGCGCGCTTCAATCGCGCTTGGGCGCGGCGTGTGCTCGGCCCGGGCGCGAGCGTGTTGCTGATCACCGATGGTCTCGATGTCGCGCCCGACGATGCGCACGCCGCCGCGCTCGCAGCCGAGGCCGCGCGCCTCAAACGTTCGGCGCGCCATGTGCTCTGGCTCAACCCGCTGTTGCGTTACGCCGGCTTCGAAGCGCGCGCGCACAGCATCCGCGCTTTGTTGCCGCATTGCTCGGCGTTCTTGCCGGCGCACAACCTCGAAAGCCTGCGCCAGCTCGGCGCGGTGTTCTCCAGCCTTTCGCATCGCTCGGGCAGCGCCGCGCTCGCGATGCAGGCGCGTGCGCGTTTGCGCGCGCCATCGATCCCAGCCCATTGAACGACGGAGCCTCGCGTGGACCTCAATGCAGAACGATTCATTCCGGCCGATGTGCCCGCCACCTGGCAGGCGCTCAACGATCCCGTGGTGCTGCAAGCCTGCATCCCCGGCTGCGAAAAATTCGAGCCTGCGGGCGAGCATCGGTATGAGGTGACCTTGCTCGCCAAGGTCGGCCCGGTCTCGGCGCGCTTCAAAGGCACGATGCAATTGTCCGACTTGCAACCGCCGACCGCCTACGCGCTGACCTTCGAAGGCCAAGGCGGCGTCGCGGGCTTCGCCAAAGGGCGCGCGGCGGTGCAATTGAAACCCGGCAGTCAGGACGGCGCGGCCGGCACGCTCATGCATTACGAAGTCAGCGCCCAGGTCGGTGGCAAGCTCGCACAGATCGGCTCGCGCCTGATCGATGCCGCGGCACGCAAGACCGCCGATGATTTCTTCGACCGTTTCGTCGCGCAATTCCCGTCGGCTGCGCCGGCCGCCGCCGCACCGGTGCCGGCGTCATGGTGGGCGCGTCTTGCCGCGTGGTTTGCGCGGCTGTTCGGAAAAGCGGGGTGAGCCATGGAAGCTGCCGATCTCGATGTGCTGCGCGAATGCGCGCAATGGGTGGGCGCCGGACACACCGGCGTGCTGGTCACCGTCATCCGCACCTGGGGGTCTTCGCCACGGCCTGCGGGCGCGATGCTCGCGATCCGCGACGATGGTCTGGTGCGCGGCTCGGTCTCGGGCGGCTGCATCGAAGACGACCTCGTCATGCGCGTGCAGCGCGATGGCGTGGATGCGCAATTGCCCAACGGCCTGCCCACCGTCATCACCTACGGCGTCACGGCCGATGAAGCGCATCGCTTCGGCCTGCCTTGCGGCGGCACGCTGCAACTCGCGTTGGAAAAACTGCGGGCCGACAGCGGCTTCGATGCGCTGGTGGCGCGCTTGAGCCAACGCAGCCTGACGCGACGCACCTTGGATTTTCATACCGGCCGCGTCACGGTTGCCGACGCCGCGCCCGGCAGCGCGCTCGCCTACGACGGCGACAGTT
>CAXBRX010000442.1:0-2753 GCA_963977835.1 uncultured Derxia sp. | reverse complement strand
ACAACAGAATTGTACCAAGCTATCGGTCCTATCACCGGTAAAAAGTACGAAGCCGAGCAAAAGGCCAAGGAAGCATCCGAGAAAAAGGATGACGATGTGGTCGATGCCGAAGTCAAGGCTGCTTGATTTCGATAAGTAAAAATACGGGTGCCGATGGTCGGGCCCGTATCTCAAAGTCAACTTGCTTTTTAAGGAGAAATGACATGACTAAGACTTTAACACTACGCACATTCGATATCCCACAACTGCACAAGTTTGGTATCGGTTTCGAACCCCTGTTCGAAGAACTCAATCGCTTTGCCAATCAAGGCAACAGTAACTATCCACCACACAATGTGATCAAAACCAGTGACAACACTGTGATCATTGAAGTTGCTGTGGCCGGCTTTGCCGAAGGCGCGGCCAAGAACGACATCAAGCCCGAGCTCGCCAACGAGATCTTCGACTTGATGGAGAAGTTCGCGGGCTACGGCTTCAACAAGTCGCACGCCGCGGCTTATGCGCTGCTCGCGTACTACACCGCTTACCTCAAGGCGCATTTCCCGGCCGAGTTTTATGCCGGCAACATGAGCTGCGCCCTCGACGACACCGACAAGATCAAGGTGCTCTGGGACGATGCCACGCGCCACAACGGCATCGCGGTGTTGCCGCCCGACGTGAACCAGTCCGATTACCGTTTCGTGCCGGTGGCCGATGCGAAAGGCCGCATCAAATGCATTCGTTACGGCCTCGGCGGCATCAAGGGCACGGGCGAGGGCGCGATCATGAGCATTCTCGCGGCGCGTCAGGAAGGCGGACCATTCGCGAGCCTGTTCGACTTCGTCAAGCGCGTCGATCGGCGTCTGGTCAACAAACGCACCCTCGAAGCCCTGGTGCGCGCGGGCGCGTTCGACGCCATTGCGGCCGATCGTGCAGCCGCCTTCGCCTCGATCGAACTGGCGCTGGATTACGCCGAGCAAGCCGCGGCCAACGCCAACCAGAACAGCTTGTTCGGTGACGACAGCATTGCGGAGCAGGAGCCGCCGCTGGTCGCGGCCGTGCCTTGGAGCGAGACGCAAAAGCTCATCGAAGAAAAGGCCGTGTTCGGTTTCTCGCTCTCGGGGCATTTGTTCAATGCCGTGAAGGACGAAGTCCGGTCGATGGCACGCACCCCCTTGAATGCGATCAAGCCCTCGCGTGATCTGCAATCGATGGCCGGCGTGGTCACCGGGGTGCGCATCACCAACGGGCGGCGCGGGCGCATGGCGATCGTGATGATCGACGATGCGAGCGAATCGCGCGAAGTCGTGGTGTTCGGCGAATTGTTCGAGACGGTGCGTGAAGAATTGCGCGAAGACGCGGTCGTCATCGTGCAAGGCAGCGTGCGCTCCGACGAATTCAGCGGCGGTTTGCGCATCACGGCCGAGCACATCTGGTCCTTGCCGCAAGCACGCGCGCATTTCGCCAAGTACGCGCGCATCGTGCTCGACGCCGATCGTTGCGACGTGACGGCGTTGCTGGCTTCGATCGCGGGCGATGCGTCGGCGCCGCGCGTGCGGGTGCGGCTCGAAGTGCAAGGCAAACGTTCGGGCGCAGGATTCTCCGGGGTGCTCGATCTCGGCGAATCACTGAAGCTGCCCGCCGACGATGAAGTGGTCCGCGCCGTCGCTGCGAACGCGGGTGCGCAAGAGGTGAGCTTTGTCTATTGATCAAACCGCGGATCAAACCGCGGGCCAGACGGCGGCCCGGCCCAGCGGACGCGAGACTTATTTTCGATTGCTGCACTGTCTGCTGCCGTATCGCACGGCGAGCATCGTGGCGGCGGTCTGCATGGCGATCGGCGCCGCGTCGCAGTCGGCGTTCATGAAGTTCCTGCAATTGCTGATCGATCGCGGCTTCAATGGCGAGCATCGCTACATCTGGCTCGGGCCGTTGATCATTCTTGCGATCTTCATCGTGCGCGCAGCGGCCGAATACGGGCAGTCCTTCCTGCTTTCGTATGTCTCGAACCGGGTGATGTTCGATCTACGTGCGCAGATGTTCGAACGCATGATGGCCTTGCCGGTCAGCTTTTTCGATCGTCAGGCCTCGGCGCAGGTCATCACCAAGCTCACCGCGGACGTGAACAGCATCGGCGGTGCATTGGCCAGCGTATTGACGATCCTGGTCCGCGACTCCTTGTCGGTGGTCGCGGTATTCGGCTACATGCTGTACCAGAACTGGAAACTGACCTTGATCACCCTGGTCATCATTCCCGTGGTCGCCTGGGCCGTGTCGCTCATCGGGCGCAAGCTGCGCGAGCATTCGCAACGCAGCCAGCAGATCACAGGCGAGATGCTCGGCGTGCTGCAGGAAGCGACCGACGGGCAGAAGGTCATCAAGGTCTATGGCGGCGCCGAATACGAACGCGAGCGTTTTCGCCACACCGCGAACGAATTGCGCGTCTATGCGATGCGCATCGCGCGCGCCGTTGCGGCCTCGTCGCCGGTCACGCAATTGTTCGGCGCGATCGCGCTCGCGGGCGTGGTCGCAGCGGCGATCTATCTGAGCACGCGCGGCGAGATGACGTCGGGCGAATTCGCTGCTTTCTTCGCCTCGTGGTTGTTGTTGATCCCGCCGCTCAAACAGTTGGCCGATGTCAACGCACAGATCCAGCGCGGCATCGCCGCGGCGGAGAGCGTGTTCGAATTGATCGATGCCGAAGAAGAGGCCGATACCGGGACGGTTGAGGTCGAGCGTGTGCGCGGCGACATCGTGTTCGACCAGGTGAGCCT
>CAXBRX010000441.1:0-2786 GCA_963977835.1 uncultured Derxia sp. | reverse complement strand
GATCGCATCGGCCACCAACACGAAGGCCGAGCCGAGGCTGGCCGCCACCGGCAACAAACGCGCATTGCCCGGGCCGATCGCAAGCCGCGCGATGTGCGGCACCACGAGACCGACCCAACCGATCATGCCGACGATGGACACGGTGAGCGCCGACAACAAAGTGGCGATGCCGATCACCGCGTAGCGCACCGGCACGACGGGCACGCCCATCGCGAGGGCTTCGTCGTCGCCCATCGAAAGCGCGTCGAGCGCGCGGCCGAGCAGCGCGAGCGCCGCCACACCGAGGGCGATCGGGATCGCGAACCAGCCGATCTGGCCGAGCTCGGCATTGGCCAAACTGCCCATGAGCCAATAGACGATGGTCGGCAATTGGTTGTAGGGGTCGGCCACGTACTTGACCATCGACAACAAGGACGAGAACAAGGCGGTGCTGATCACACCGCCGAGCACCAGGGTGATCAAGGACGCGCGGCCGAACAGATTGCCCACGCCAAGCGCGACGAACACCGCCAGCCCACCGAACGCGAACGAGATCACCTGCACCACGGCCCAAGGCAGGCCGACCACGATGCCGAGCGCCGCTCCGAAGGCCGCGCCGGCCAGCACGCCGAGCAGCCCCGGCGACACCAGCGGATTGCGAAACACCGATTGATAAGCCGCGCCCGAACTGGCGAGCGCCGCACCCACCAGCACCGCGGCCGCCACGCGCGGCAGACGGATCTGCACCACCACGTTGAACAACAAGCGATAACGGTCTTGCGGCATGTCGACCAGGCCGAGACTCGCGCCGATGAAATCGAACAGATCGGCGATGGACAAGGGATAGCGCCCGATCGTCATCGCGGCCAGCGCAGCGATGCACACCGGCAGGAAGGCCGTCGCGGTCAAGCGCAACGGGCCGCGCAGGCCGCGCGAGCGCGCAGTGCTCTGCGACGGCATTCCAGGCAAGGCGGTATCAGGGGTGGACATGCTCAAAGCGACCCGAGGAAGGCAAGCAATGCTGCTCGGTCGGCCGGCGCCAGGCGTTCGAAGCGCAAGCGCGCCGCGCGTCCTTCGCCGTCATGCCAGCGCACCGCTTCGTCGAGGTTGCGCGCGCGGCCGTCGTGCAGATAACGCGTATGGCCGTTCACGCGTTCGATGAGGCCGATGCCCCACAACGGCGGCGTGCGCCATTCGCGTCCGTTCGCGAGGTAATCGGGCCGGCCGTCAGCCAGACCGGCGCCCATGTCGTGCACGAGCAAGTCGGTGTACGGCGCAAAACTGCGGCCGGCCAGCGCCGGGTCGTGTGCGGCGGCGCCGGTCTGCCATTGCGGCCGATGACAGACCGCGCAACCGACAGCCGCGAACAAGGCTTCGCCATGCTGCACCTGGGGCGCTTGCACCTCGCGCCGTTCGGGCGCCGCCACACGGCTCAAATACGCGGTGATGTCGTTGAGTTGTTCGTGGCTGAGTTCGGGGTGCCCGCCCGAAGGCGCCTGGCGGCAGGCGGTCTGCGCGGCCGTGCAGTTTTCGTCGGGGAACAATTCGGAGGTGATGCCCAGATCGCCCACGAATGCGCCCGCGATCTGCTGGCGCAAGTTGGGCGCATTGGCTTTGAGGCCGAAGCGGCCGACCACCAGGCGTTGTTGCGCGGCATCCCAGACGCGGTTGACGCGGCCGCGCACGCCATCGGGTTTGCGCAGGCGCGCCTGCGCTTCGATGGCCTCGGCCGGGATCGCATCGATGAGGCCCAGCCCATACACCTGCGGCCCGACGCGCGGCGAGGTCAGCACGCCATCGATCGGCCCGTAAGCGAGATCGGCGAAGGCGATCGTCGGCGCAACGAGTTCGAGCCGACTGCCGTCGGCATTGCGATGCGGCACAGTCTTCCAGCCGAAGACGATGCGTCCCTCACCCGGCACGCCCGGAATGCCTTCTTCATTGAATTGCTCGCCGTAAGCCGGATGCGGATTGGGTCCGCCATGCGGCCCTTTGCCCGGCACCGACAAGCGCACCAGCATCGATTGCAGGCGCTCGCCGGCCGCGGGCGGTTCGCCACGCCCGTTCTTCGGATGGCAGGCGATGCACGACAAACGGTTGTAGACCGGCCCGAGACCGGCAAAGGCCTTGTCTTGCGCCGGGGCCACGACCCAGTTCTGGCGGAACAGGCTGCGGCCGCGCAGGAATTGCGTGCGCTGGTCTTCGCTCAAACCTTCGATGGCGTCGGTGAAGGCATCGCGCGTCGTGTCGTTGCTCAACAGGCGCGGGGCTTGCGCGGCGTCGATGGGCGCGGGCGATGCCGCGGTGTGCGGTGAAGCCGCAGACGTGGCCGCGGAGGCAGTCGCAGGCACGCTCGCCACTGCGCCTGCCGTGGTGACCGATGCGTTCAACGCCAACAACGCCGAATCCGTGGCGTCGATGTTCGCGCCCGAAGCGCTCTTCTGGGGCACGGTTTCACGTGATCTGATCGCGACGCCCGCGGGCGTGCGCCAGTACTTCGACACGGCTTTTGCCGGACCGCCTTCGAAAGGCGCGAAAGTTTCGGCTCTCGGCCCGGCGTCTATCGTCGTGACGGGCGAGAACGTTGCGATCCTGTCCGGCCTCTGGAAGATCGAGAACACGGTCGACGGCAAACCCTTCGCAGGGGAGAACCGGATCAGCCTGACCCTCGTCAAGCGAGGCGATCGCTGGTTGATCACGTCCTTCCACAATTCGCGTCGCCCCTAGCGATCGGCGGCCGGTCGCGCTCGCGCGCTAATCTTGCGTCTCGCATGCGCTCCGTTATCCTCTCGCCATGCGCATCGCGT
>CAXBRX010000440.1:0-2799 GCA_963977835.1 uncultured Derxia sp. | reverse complement strand
CGTATTCCTTCCACAACGCGATCCAATCGATCTGCGGGAACGGCAGATCGACCGGTGGCGTGATGGCGATCTCGGGCTTGAGCACATCGGGCGGCGCGTAGGGGCCTTCGGTGTACAAGCGGTAGGCCAGTTCGCTGCAGACCACGGCCTTGGGATCGCTCGACATGAGATGGTCGATGGCCAGACGAAACAGCAATCGACCGAGCGGATGCTGCGGCACCTTGTTGCGCACGGCGATCGCAACACCGAGTTCGACCAGCCGGTCGAGATCGTAAGGCCGGCCGACATAGGCGCGCACTTCACCGAGGAAGGCGTCGAGATTGGCGCCGGCCAAGGGCGCCGCGCTCTGGTGATGGTTGCGCACCGCGTCGATGTAGACGTATTCGTCGCTCAAGCTTTGTTCGTGCGCCAGATCGACATAGCGCGCGCCCGATGCGGCGGCCTCGATCAGGCGCGATCCGTCGCAGACGATCGCGCAATGGCTGTAATCGTTGGCGCCGACCCAGGCGATCAGCTTCGAGATTTCGCCGGTGCCCATGCACAACAACAAATCGCCGGGCTGCAGGTTCGCCACCGGAATGTTCGCCATCACCGCTCCTCGGTTCGGTACTGGTTGGACCGCAATTCTTCATCGACGACGACGCGATTGCGGCCGGCGCGCTTGGCGCCGTACAGCGCACGGTCGGCCGCCGCGACGAGTTCGTCGGGCGCATACATGCCGGCGACGCGGCAACCGACGCCGATGCTCGTGGTGAACGACACCGGCCCGTCCTCGGAGTCGACCTCGATCTGCGCGATGCGCTCGCGGATGCGCTCGGCGACCCGGCGCGCATCGGACGCGGAAGCGCCCGGCAACAAGACGAGAAATTCTTCGCCGCCCCAGCGGCCGACCACGTCGGTGGCGCGCAGCTCGGCCTGGATCGGCTCGATGATCGCGCGCAGGCAACGGTCGCCGATGGCATGTCCGTAGCGGTCGTTGATGTCCTTGAAATGATCGAGATCGAGAAACAGCAAGGACATCGGCTCGTGATGGCGGCGCGCATCTTCGAAGGCGGCCGCGAGGCGGGTTTCGAGCGCACGCCGGTTGAGCGCGCCCGACAAGGCATCGGTCTGCGCGGCATGACGCGCGGCGTCGAGCTCGCGTTGCCGGTGCCAGGTCTGGTCGGCGAGTGCCAGCGCGAGCGTGATGCCGGCCAGGGCCGTGGTGCCCAGATAACTGGACGCGAACGAGACGCTGCTCCACAAACCGAACAGGAATTGCGCCGCGCTCAGGCCGGCGATGATGACCATCGGCATCCACGCGAACAACACGAAGCGCGCAGCGCGCGAGCCGCGCAAGGTGGCGACGACGGTGGCAACCACGATGCTGACGACGGCGATCAGCGCCAGTACATTGGCCGCCTGGTAGAGCGTGCTGTAAGTGCTTTCGGGCGCCACCACCAAGCTGACGAAACATGCCGCCATGCCGTAGACGACGAAGCGCATCACGCGTTCCATGTACGGCGCATAGACGCGCAAATGCATGAGTCTGGCGAGAAAGCACAAAGCGCAAGCGAGCGCGACCGTGGCCGGCAGCGACCAGGCGAGCGTGCCGAATTCGCGCGCGAGGCGCAGCACCGGCATGTGGTAGCCCTCGCCGTACAGATAGGCGTAATACAGATAGGCGCCACCCGTCATGCCGCCGAAATGGATGAAGATCGCGCGCCGCTCGATGAGGATGAACGACAGGTTGGCGATGAACACGACCGCCAGCACCGTGGTGGTGAACAAGACCCAGCGCATGCTGGCCAGATCGAGTTCATGCGCGGTGTCGACATCGGTGAAATAAAGCTGCGAATTGGCGCCGCTCCTGACCGCGCGCACATAGACGACATCGCCGGCGCGCAAGCCGGCCGGCAATTCGAAATTGAGCGCGACCCCGGAATATCCGGCGGCCTGTTCGGCATCCAGACGCGTACGTTGCAGACGGAAATTCAGACGCGGGATATAGACCGTGACGGTCTGGCCAGCCGTGTTGACGACCCGCACCACCGGCCCGCGCGCTTGCGGCCAATCGGTGGTGAGACGAAAACGCGCCCACGAAGCCCCGTCGTGCGGCGCACGCAAGGGCATGGGCAAGGTCTTGGTGACCAAAAACAGGTCATCGATGCCGCCGGCCAGGACCACGCCTTCGTCGGCATCGACATCCTGGGCGACCGAAGCAACGACGGATTCGGCTGGCGTAGCCAGCGTGCCGGCACCGGCAGTTGTCGCACCGATGAGTACGGCCACGCAGACTAGTACCGCACGCACCCACCGACGCAGGAAAGGGGAACGAAGCACCAGCACTTGAGCGAACGCCCCAAGGGCGGAAGCGACGGCACACGCCGACCGCGCAGATTAAGCATGAATCCGCGCTGAGAACATAGGACAAATGCCGCGAAGTCCCCCGATTATTCGCAATGCGGTTCGATCGCGTTGGGCGGAATGTGCGGCGTACGCACGCGTACGGTTTCGTCGGGCGTGAGCCTGCCGTTGACATCCTTGAGGATGCTGACCTTGCAGACATCGCCCTCGGCCGTGAACATGCCCACGTAGCGCTGATTGGCGGCCGGGGTGAAGGTCACGATGGAGTCGCAGACATGCTGGCCTTGCATCGTCGTGTAGCTTTCGCGGAACCACAAGGACCGTTCCTTGTTCGGCTCCAGCGAGGCGAAGATGGTGGTCTGCGCCAGACCGCGCTCGAGGGTATCGCTCAGCTCGGGGAAAAACTGCACGCCGCCCGAACAATTGGCGGCATGGACCCAGGTGCGGATCCAG
>CAXBRX010000439.1:0-2815 GCA_963977835.1 uncultured Derxia sp. | reverse complement strand
CGGTTGAGCAACAGCGCGCGTGCCTCGCCCGTATAGCCCACGCGCACCGGAATGCGCGCCAGCCAGGGAATCAGGGCCGATTTGAGCGAATTGGGCAGCACATAGGCGCGCGCATAGCCTTCGCCGCGCAAGCGCTTTGCAATCGCCACGCGGGCGCGCCATTGCAGTTTGCCGTGGGCCAGCGCCTCGGGCAGCACCTGCGCCACTTCATCCATGCATTCGAACACCGGCGCCACATGGGGCGGCGCAAGCACGGCGATGTGCGCTTGCGGCCAGCGCGCACGCAACAAGCGCAGCAAAGGCTGCGCCATGATCGCGTCGCCGATCCAGTTGGGCGCGACGACGAGGAGCTTCATGCCCGGCACGTGCGGCGCCCGCGCGCGTCAATGCGCGTGGACTTTCTCGCCTGCCTTGAGCCGGTACTTGGTGCCGCAATACGGGCACATCGCTTCGCCGGTCTTGGTCACGTCGAGAAAGACGCGCGGATGATGGTTCCACACCGGCATCGCCGGGTTGGGGCAGAACGCGGGCAGATCCTTGGCCGCGAGTTCGACCACCGGCAGGGTGCTGGCGGTTTCTTTGGTGTCGAGGGTATCGCTCATGGGTGTTCCTTAGACCTTGCTGAGCCAGCCCGCGTATTTCGGGTTGCGGCCGTTGACGATGTCGAAGAAGGCAGTCTGAATTTTTTCCGTGACCGGGCCGCGTTGGCCGGCGCCGATCTGCACCCGGTCGAGTTCGCGGATCGGGGTGACTTCGGCCGCGGTGCCGGTGAAGAAGGCTTCGTCCGAAATGTAGACCTCGTCGCGCGTGATGCGCTTTTCGCGCACTTCGATGCCGAGGTCGGCGCAGATTGCAAACACGGTGTTGCGCGTGATGCCGTTGAGCGCGCCGGCCGAGAGGTCGGGCGTGTAGACCTTGCCGTCGCGCACGATGAAGATGTTTTCGCCCGAGCCTTCCGAGACGAAGCCTTGCGGATCGAGCAGCAGCGCTTCGTCGTAGCCGTCGTCGGTGGCTTCGGTGTTGGCGAGGATGGAATTGGTGTAGTTGCTCACCGCCTTGGCATTGCACATCGTGACGTTGACATGATGGCGCGTGAAGCTCGAGGTCTTGACGCGGATGCCGCGCGTCATGCCGTCTTCACCCAGGTAGGCGCCCCAGTTCCAGGCCGCGACCATCAATTGCACGGTATTGCCCTTGGGGCTGACGCCGAGTTTTTCCGAGCCGATCCAGGTCAACGGGCGGATGTAGGCGCTTTCCAGCTTGTTGGCGCGCACGACTTCCTTTTGCGCTTCCATCACCTGTTCGAAGGTGAACGGGATCTTCATGCGCAGGATCTTGGCGCTGTTGAACAAGCGCTTGGTATGGTCTTCGAGCCGGAAGATCGCCGTGCCGTTCACGGTGTTGTAGGCGCGCACGCCTTCGAAGGCGCCGCAGCCGTAATGCAAGGTGTGGGTCAGGACGTGGATCTTCGCGTCGCGCCAATCGACGAGCTTGCCATCGAGCCAGATGTAGCCGTCGCGGTCTGCCATGGACATTGGGGGTCTCCGAGAAAATACGTGCGCGTCACCGCGCCAAAAGGCTGATTCTAGCGAAGCGGCATGGCCCGGCCGTTGATGTGCGTCGTATGCGCGGGGGCGCGCCGCCGGGGCATGCAATTAAGCGCCTGCTTAAGCGTGGCATGATACGCGTTCGCCCCCGATTCTGCGTTCTGGCGCCACCTGGCGCGCCGCGACCGGTGTCTGCATTCCCCGGGGGCACAACCGGCTCACTTCCAAACTGCTTCGATGTCCTGGCGTCCTCGAACCGACGGCGAACGCGCCGCTTTCCGCGATGGTTTCCGCGACCTGATCCCGGTCGGGCCGGGCACCTTCGCCTGGGGGCTGGTGACGGGCGTCGCGATGGTCAAATCGGGTCTGACGCTCGCCCAGGCGGTCGGCATGACCGTGCTGGTGTTCGCGGGCTCGGCGCAATTGTCGTCGTTGCCGCTCATCGCCGCGGCCTCGCCGGTCTGGGTCATCGTGCTGACTGCTCTGGTGGTCAATCTGCGCTTCGTCATCTACGCCGCCGCGATGCGCAATGAATTCAAGCAGCACAGCCATCAGCGGCGGCTTTGGCTCGGGTATTTCACGGGCGATGTCGGCTTCGTGATCTTCATGGAAAAGCTCAAGCGCGACGGCAGCTTCCCCCACAAGGATTGGTATTTCTTCGGCGGTTCGGCCGCCAACTGGGTGTTCTGGCAGATTGGCTCGCTGATCGGGATTTTTGCCGCCGCCTTCATCCCGACCGCCTGGGGGCTGGAACTCGCGGGCATGCTCGCCTTGCTGGCCTTGATGATTCCCTTGTGCTCGACCCGGCCGGCCCTGATCGGCACCATCGTGGCGAGCATCGTCGCGGTGCTGACCTACCATTTCCCGATGAAGCTCGGGCTGCCGATTGCGGTGGCTTGCGGCATCACCGCGGCGATTTTGAGCGAACCGCGCCGTGCGCGTCCGGTCGCGCCGGGAGGCGCGTCATGAGCGCCTGGTGGATCTGGCTGGCCATCGTGGGCCTGACCGCGGCGACCTTCATCACGCGCGCCGGTTTCTTGCTGCTCGGCGACCGCGTGAGCCTGCCCGGCTGGCTCGAACGCGCGCTGCGCTACGCGCCGGCGTGCGCGCTCGCCGCCATCGTCGTGCCCGAGCTCGTCTACGCCCAGGGCCGGCTGTTCTTGTCGTTCGAGAATTTCCGCCTGCTCGCGGCCGCTGCGGCCGCGGCGTATTTCATGTTCACGCGCCAATTGCTCGGCACCATCCTCGCCGGCATGGCGGTGTACACG
>CAXBRX010000438.1:0-2819 GCA_963977835.1 uncultured Derxia sp. | reverse complement strand
AGCCAGCGCATCGGCCGCATCGGCTTGTGGCGTGCCGCCGAGTTTGAGCAGGTACTTCACCATTTCCTGCACCTGGGTCTTGCTCGCGCGGCCGGTGCCGACCGTCGATTGTTTGACTTGCAGCGCGGTGTATTCATGCACCGGCAAATCGGCGAGCACGAGGCCGGCGATGGCCGCACCGCGCGCCTGGCCGAGCAGCAGCGTCGATTTCGGATTGACGTTGACGAAGACGATTTCGACCACCGCGCAATCGGGCTTGGTCTCGCGCGCCACTTCGGCGATGCCGTCGACGATGGTGCGGATGCGCTCGGCCAGCGAGCCCTCGGCATTGGTGCGGATCACGCCCGACGTGACGTAATGCAGCGCCGGGCCGTGTTGGTCGATGACCCCGAACCCGGTGCGTTGCAGCCCGGGGTCGATGCCGAGGATGCGGGTCATGGCGGCGTCGTGCGCCTACGGTGGTGCGTCATTGAAGGTCGAAGCAATAGCCCGAGTAATGCTCGAGGCTCAACCCTTCATGGAACGGAAGGTCGAGGTTTTTGCCGATGTTCTGCCAGTTTCCGACCAGGGCATAGCCGCATTTTGCGACATCATCGACCAATTGCGCATGCGACTGGACGCGATAGGCGCAAAACGCCGTGCCGATGCTGTTCAGCGTGAAGTAGCTGCGTTCCGGGTGCACGGCCGTGATGTTGAGCACGATGCGCTTGGGCTTGCGCTGCAAACCGCCGAGCAATTCGCCGAGCGTGTAAGGCAGGTATTGCAGGCTGCCCGAGGCGTAGAGGATTTCGTGCTGGTTGAGCGCCGCGGTGTCGGCCGTGAATTGCAGACGGCGCTCGGGGTCGAGTTTGTGCGCGAGCGTGCGGCCTTGCTCGGCTACCGCCGGCACATCGCAGACGGTCCAGCGCAAATCCGCCGGGAAATTCATCGGACGCCGGAACGCGTAGTACTTGACGCCCACATGCCCGCCCAGGTCGAGCACGCTGCGCAGGCAGTTGTGCAAGCCTTGCGCGATCCAGAACATCGCCGGATAGTCGTAGAACATCACCTGATGGCCGTAGACGATCTGGGCCGAGTCGGGATTGTCGTAGCCGGTCGGTCGCGTCTTGGGGGCACTCGCCGCAGCTTCATCGAAGCTCGCGTAGACCCCGCGAAACAGGTTGCGATCGGTGTTGGCGATGAATTGCCGTTCGTAGCGATGCTGGCGAACTTGCACGATGCCGGGCAGGTCACCCACCCAGTCGAGGGCACGGTCGATGCGGCGTCTGATGCTCATGGGCAAACCTCCATTCGCGGATGGGCAGAGTACGTCTACAACGGGGGGAAACCGTTGCCGCGCAGCGGTGTTGACCACCGCGCGGCCGGTGCTGCTAATCAGTGCCGGAAATGCCGCGCGCCCGTGAACACCATCGCGATACCGTGTTCGTCGGCCGCGGCGATCACTTCGTCGTCGCGCATGCTGCCGCCGGGTTCGATCACGCAGGTCGCGCCCGCGTTCACCACCACATCGAGCCCGTCGCGGAACGGGAAGAAAGCATCGGAGGCTACAGCCGAGCCGGCCAGTGTCAAGCCCGCATTCTGCGCCTTGATGCTCGCGATGCGCGCCGAATCGACGCGGCTCATCTGGCCCGCGCCAACGCCGAGGGTCATGCCGCCGCCGCAGAACACGATCGCATTGCTCTTGACGAACTTCGCGACCTTCCAGGCGAACAACAAATCATCCATCTGCTGCGGCGTCGGCTGCTTCTTGGTCACCACGCGCAATTCGTTCGCCTGCACATCTTTGGCGTCGGGCGATTGCACGAGCAGGCCGCCGCCCACGCGTTTGAAATCGAAAGGGTTGCGCCCGGCCGCGATCGGCACTTCGAGCAGGCGCACATTCTGTTTGGCCGCGAACACCGCGCGCGCTTCCGGCGTGATCGCCGGGGCCATCAACACTTCGACGAATTGCTTGGCCACCACTTCGGCCGCCTTGCCGTCGAGCGGACGGTTGAAGGCGATGATGCCGCCGAAGGCCGAGGTCGGGTCGGTCTTGAACGCCTTCGAATACGCTTCGAGCGGATCGGCACCGACGGCGACGCCGCAAGGGTTCGCATGCTTGACGATGACGCAGGCCGGCGTGTCGAAAGTCTTCACGCATTCCCAGGCCGCATCGGCGTCGGCGATGTTGTTGTACGAGAGCTCCTTGCCTTGCAATTGCACGTAATTGGCGAGCGAGCCGGGCGCGGGTGCGATGTCGCGATAGAACGCGGCGCTTTGATGCGGGTTCTCGCCGTAGCGCATGCCTTGCACTTGCGTGAAGGCGAGGTTCAGCGTCTTCGGGTAATCGTCGCGCTTGGGCACCGCCGCGGGTTCGGGCGTGCCGTCGATCGCGCTCAGGTAGTTCGTGATCGCGCCGTCGTATTGCGCGGTATGCGCGAACACCTTCTTGGCCAGGTAGAACTTGGTCGGGTACGAGATTGCGCCCGACTTGGCTTCTTCGAGCACGCCCGCGTAATCGGCCGGATCGACGACCACCGCCACATCGCGATGGTTCTTGGCCGCCGAACGCAGCATGGTCGGGCCGCCGATGTCGATGTTCTCGATTGCGTTCTCAAACGTGCAATCGGCCTTGGCGATCGCTTGCTGGAACGGATACAGGTTCACGACCAACAGATCGATGGTGCCGATGTCGTGCGCCTTGAGCGCGGCCATGTGTTCGGGCAGATCGCGGCGCGCGAGGATGCCGCCATGGATCTTCGGATGCAGGGTCTTGACCCGGCCATCGAGCATTTCGGGAAAGCCGGTGTAATCGGCTACCTCGGTCACGGGCACGCCTT
>CAXBRX010000437.1:0-2821 GCA_963977835.1 uncultured Derxia sp. | reverse complement strand
CCGAGCCTATCGCTGGAATGAAGACGGCATCGCCGGTATCAGCGACCGCCACCAACGGATCTGTTTCTCCGTGGCCATGTGGAACGGGCGCGATCCGATCATCAAAGAACGTCTATTTGGACTCACGGGCAACGAAGGCAATCACGGCGAAGACTGCAAGGAGTGCTACTTCTATCTGGATTCCACGCCCACGCACTCCTACCTGAAGGCGCTCTACAAGTATCCGCAGGCGGAATTTCCTTACGCACGCCTCGTCGAGGAAAACCAGCGGCGCGGCAAGGCGGAGGGCGAATTTGAACTCACTGACACGGGAGTCTTCGACGCGAGCCGCTACTTCCGGGGCGAGCGCAACTTCGGATTCCTCAATACCGGGACGGCTGCGATGCGAGGCGTCGTGCGGTCCGTCTATACGGTGCAGCGCGAACGGTGGAGTCTGACAGACGCTCTTCGCTTTGCCGACGCGCTGTTGCCCGACCGTTTTCTCGAGACGAAGCTCGTGGGCATCGAGGTCCTCGCGCGGTTCCGCAACCAGGGGGACGCGCAAGCGCGCGCCATCTGGCTGTTCTCGCGCAACGATGCGCTGGCCAATATCGCCGTGATCGGCGCCACCAGCAACGTCGGCGAAGCGCTGGTCGATGCGGTCGTAGATCGAGGCGCCGATCACATCGGCGGGCAGCAAGTCGCTCGTGAATTGCACGCGCGAAAACTGCAGGCCCAGCGCTGTGGCGAGCGCCTGGGCCAGGGTGGTCTTGCCGACGCCCGGCACGTCTTCGATGAGCAGATGGCCGCCCGCGATCAGGCAGGCGGTGCACAAACGGATCTGGGTTTCCTTGCCGACCACGATGCCGGCCACCGCTTGGCGCACTTCGGTCAGAAGGCGGGCGGCATCGGCGACGGTGAGCGTGACGGGAGCGGCGGCGGTGGTGTCCATGCGAGGTGGGTGACGAAAGGGGCTGATCGTTGCGGCGCGATGAGATACATTGCCACAGTTCGTCGCGTACCGATGCAGCGAAAAACCGACCGAGTCCCGTCCACGGGGCCGCAGCTACAGGAGACTCTTCATGTCCGCCGTGCCCACTCCCGAACCCTATGCACCGCTGGTGCGCGTCGATGTCGACGATGCGATTGCGACCATCACCCTGGACAGCGCAAGGAATTTCAACGCCTTGTCCACCGCGATGCTCGATGCCTTGCAAGCCGCCATCGAGCGCGTGGCGGCAGACCGCACCGCGCGCGTCGTGGTGATCAAGGCCGAAGGCAAGGCGTTCAGCGCCGGGCACGACATGCGCGAAATGCACGGCATGTCGCGCGAGCAGCATGCCGACTTGTTCGCGCGCTGCACGAAGATGATGCTGTCCTTGCAGAAAATGCCGCAGCCCGTGATCGCCCGCGTGCATGCGATGGCGACTGCGGCCGGCTGTCAGCTCGTCGCAGCCTGCGATCTCGCGGTGGCCGCGAGCAATGCGCAATTCGCGGTCTCGGGCGTCAATTACGGCATTTTTTGCGGCACGCC
Source organism: uncultured Derxia sp. (assembly GCA_963977835.1). Taxonomy (GTDB): domain Bacteria; phylum Pseudomonadota; class Gammaproteobacteria; order Burkholderiales; family Burkholderiaceae_E; genus CAXBRX01. The sequence continues at coordinate 1,308 of CAXBRX010000437.1, read as the reverse complement.
GTCGGTGCCGCTCGCGCGCAATGTGCCGCGCAAGATGGCTTTCGAAATGCTCGTCACCGGCGAGTTCATCGATGCCCATACCGCGCTTGCGCGCGGCCTGGTCAATCGGGTGGTCGAACCCGATCGGCTCGACGATGTGATCGCGCAACTCGCGGCGTCGATCAAGGCCAAGTCGCCCGACGTCATCGCCGCCGGCAAGGCGATGTTCTATGCGCAAGTCGAAATGGGGCAGGCCGCGGCTTATCAGCTCGCGGGCGAAGGCATGGTGTGCAATCTGCAGACGGCCCCGGGCCGCGAAGGCATGACGGCCTTCACCGAGAAGCGCAAGCCGGTGTTCTGAAATGCGCGCCGGCTCAGCCGACGATCATCGCGGCGATGTCGGCGCGGGCGCGCGCGTAATCGGTGTCGAATTTTTCGCAATCCATCAGGCTTTGGCCGAACACATAGGCATAGACGAGGATGCTGCGGCTCGAAGCCTGTTGCGGGCTCAGACCGTAGCGCTCGAACAGTTTGCGCGCGAGGTCGAAACGCGTCGCATCGACGGCGCGCACCGTGGCTGCGGCGCGCGCATCGCGGCTCGCCCAATCGCGCACCGCGAGTTCGATGCGCATGCCCTTGCGGCTGCGCCCGACGCTGTACACCGCGACCACATGTTCGATCTGGGCGCGTTCGGCACCGGGCGCGCATTCGGTCTGCTTGATGATGTCCTTGATGCGGCCGTCCTTCCAGCGTTCGAGCACCGCGAGCAGCAGGTCGTCGCGGTTGCTGAAATGCCAGTAGAAGCTGCCCTTGGTGACTTTGAGCGCCTTGGCGACGGTCTCGACGCGGATGCCGCCGACGCCGTTCTCGGCGAGCGCATCGATCGCCGCGTCCACCCAGGCCTCGCGGCCGAGCTGGGTGCGTCCGGAACCATCGTGGGATGCGCTCATGGGGTCTCTCGTCGATGGTGCGCGGAGCACCGGGTTGACAGCGAATCATTCCATACGGTAGCGTACTGCACCATACGACACCGTACGGCAAATTCTGGTGCGCGACGCGACGTGTGTCAAACTCCGTCCATCCCAATGTGCTGGCCCGCGATGCGGGCAATCGAAGCGAACTCGAGGAGGCTTGCGTGAAGGTACTCGTCCCCGTCAAGCGCGTGGTTGACTACAACGTCAAGGTACGCGTGAAGTCCGACAACACCGATGTCGACATCGCCAACGTCAAGATGTCGATGAACCCGTTTGATGAAATCGCCATCGAAGAAGCGGTGCGCCTGAAGGAAAAGGGCGTGGCGACCGAAGTCGTGGCGGTGTCGTGCGGCGT
>CAXBRX010000436.1:0-2856 GCA_963977835.1 uncultured Derxia sp. | reverse complement strand
ATGGCCGATGAGGCCGTTGCCACCCGCGCCCAGGCCGCGCCCGATCGACAGGGCGATTTTTGGCAACTGGGTGGTCTTGCCCGAACCGGTTTCACCGCAGACGATGATGACCTGATGCGCGCGCAAAGCCGCCGCAATGTCTTCGCGCCGGGCGCTGACCGGCAGCTCTTCCGGGAAGGTGATTTCGGGGATCGGATTGGCGGCCGCGCGACGGTCGACCGGGGGGCGCGATGGCGCTCGGACTTCTTTCATCGCGAAATTATAGAATCCGCGCATGAACGCACCCGAATCCACCCAGCCGCTGCATTCCCCCGCCTCGCCCGACGACGCCGGTTCCCGCGCGCAATTCGTGCAATGGTTCCGAGCGGTCGCGCCTTACATCCACGCTTTCAAGCGCAAGACCTTCGTGGTGGCTTTCCCGGGCGAGTTGGTCCAGGCCGGCAAACTGCCGCAGACGGTGCAGGACATCGCGCTGCTGCGTGCCCTGGGCATCCGGGTGGTCGTGGTCCATGGCTCGCGCCCGCAGGTGGAAGAGCAATTGCGCTTGCGCCATGTCGAAAGCCGGTTTGCCAACGGCCGGCGCATCACCGACGACGCCGCGCTCGAATGCGCGAAGGAAGCCTCGGGCGAAATCCGCCTCGACATCGAAGCCGCGTTCTCGCAAGGCCTGGCCAATACGCCGATGGCCAATGCCGACATCAAGGTCATCTCGGGCAATTTCATCACCGCCAAGCCGCTCGGCGTGCTGGGCGGCGTCGACCATCTGCATACCGGCGTGGTGCGCAAAGTCTCGACCGAGGTCATCCATCTGGCGCTCAATGCGCGCGCGGTGGTGCTGGTCTCGCCGCTGGGCTTTTCGCCGACGGGCGAGGCCTTCAATCTGTCGCTCGAAGATGTGGCGACCAGCGTCGCGGTCGCGGTGCAGGCCGAAAAGCTGATTTTCCTGACCGAATTGCCGGGCATCCTCGATGCACGTGGCGAACTGGTGCGCGAAATCTCGGAACGTTCAGCCAAATCCTTGCTGCTGAACGGCAATCTGGCACCCGACGCGGCCGGCTACCTCGAACATTGCCTGAAGGCCTGTGAAGCCGATGTGCCGCGCGCGCACATCCTGCCGTACGACATCGACGGCGGCGCCTTGATCGAAGTCTTCACCCACGACGGCGTGGGGACCATGGTCAGCCGCGATGACCTCGAATTCCTGCGCGAAGCCTCGCCCGACGATGTGGGCGCGATCCTGACCTTGATCGAACCGCTCGAAACCGATGGCACCCTGGTGCCGCGCGGACGCGGCGTCATCGAACGCGACATCAGCGCGTTTTCGGTGATCGAGCACGACCGCAAGATTTTCGGCTGCGCGGTGCTTTACCCGTATGCCGAGGAGCGCATGGGTGAAATGGCCTGCCTGACCGTCTCGGCCGTGGCGCAAGGCATGGGCGACGGCGAACGACTGCTCAAGCACATCGAGCAACGCGCGCGCGAGGCTGGGCTCACCAAATTGTTCGTGCTGACCACCCGTACCGCGCATTGGTTTCTCAAGCGCGGTTTCGTCCATTCGACGATCGAGCATCTGCCCGCAGCCAAACAGGCCGCGATCGACCGCACACGCAACTCCCAGGTCTACATCAAACAGTTGTAGCGCGGCAACGTGCGCAAATTGACGGGAAACTCTGCCGCTTTTTGCGGCAAACGTTCGCCTGCGCTCCGATTATCGTGCCAGGAGTCCCATTTTCCCGGCCGAGGTCGTCATGTTCAATTTGCGCGCGCGTACCAGCACCAAGCTCTGGTGGGCTTCTGCGATCGTCGCAGCGTTCGTGCTCGCGCTTTCAGCCGCCAGTTATGTGCGACTGCAAACCCAGCGTGAGAACTCCGAACGCATCATCCGCACCGACGCGGAAATGTTGCGCACGATCACGCAATGGAAAGGCCTGACTGAGCTCAACCTGACGCGCACTCTGGCCATTCTGAAAAGCACCGATCCGGCGCTCGATGCGTTGTTCAAAGGATCGATGACCCAGACCACGGACAAGATCTCCAGTCTGCAAAAGGCCGTCGATGCCGCGGACATCACGGCGGCCGAGCGCGAGCAATTGAAGGTCATCGGCAGCGCGCGCCAGAAAGTGCTCGATCTGCGCAAAGCCGCAAAGGATCTCAAGGCCGCCGGCAATGCCGCAGGCGCCGCCGCGTTGATCGACAACGAATACGTGCCGGCCACCACCCAATACCTGGGCGCGCTCGATCAGTTGCAACAGATGCATGCCGACTTGATCAACGCCAACCTCGAACAGATGCGGGCCTCGGATCAGCGCATTGCGATCGCCGCGGCCATCGGTTCGCTGATCATGGTCGGTTTGGTCGTCTTTGGCGCGGCCTGGCTCGCGCGCTCGATCACCCAACCGCTCGGCCTCGCGGTAGAGCAAGCGCGCCGGATCGCGGCGGGCGATCTCAGCCATCGCATGCGCACCGAGCGCGCCGACGAGATCGGCGACATGATGCGCGCGCTCGATGAAATGACCGAAGCCTTGACTGCGATCGTCGGCAGTGTCCGCGAAGGCACCGATCACATCAACGGTGCGTCGACCGAGATTGCGACCGGCAATCAGGATTTGTCGAACCGGACCGAGCAACAAGCATCGAGCCTGCAAGAAGCGGCGGCGTCGATGGAGCAATTGACCTCGACCGTCAAACAAAGCGCCGACAGCGCGCGCCAAGCCACCCAACTCGCCGAAGGCGCCTCGCAAGTGGCGCGCAAGGGCGGCGACGTGGTCGACCGCGTGATCTCGGCGATGACCGAGATCGATCAGCAATCGAAGAAGATTGCCGACATCATCGGCGTCATCGACGGCATCGCCTTCC
>CAXBRX010000435.1:0-2874 GCA_963977835.1 uncultured Derxia sp. | reverse complement strand
CAAGCTGGGCTCGACCCATCAACGCGTCGAGCGCATCCGCAAACTGGCGCGTTACATCGCCCAGCAGGTCGGTGCCAGCATCGACGACGCCGACCGCGCGGCTCTGCTGTCCAAATGCGATCTGCTCACGGGCATGGTCGGCGAATTCCCCGAGCTGCAAGGCATCATGGGCGCGTACTACGCGCGCCATGACGGCGAAAGCGCCGAGGTCTGCGAAGCCATCGGCCTGCAATACGCGGTGCGCATCGAAGACGATGCCAAGCCGAGCCTGGTGGCGCTCACGAATTACATCGCCGAGCGTGCCGAGGTGCTGGTCGGCATCTGGGGCATCGGCCTGCAGCCCACGGGCGAAAAAGATCCGTTCGCCTTGCGCCGCGCAGCGCTGGGCCTGATCCGCGGGTTCGAATTGCTGGGGCCGGCCGGCGCCAAGCTCGATCTGGCAGCGATGCTGCAATTTGCCGCCTCCACCTTCGAGGCCGGCGTGCTCAAGGCCGAGACCCTCGCAGAAGTCACCGATTTCATTTACGAGCGTTATCGCAACCAGCTCGCGGGTCTGTTCGACCGCGCGGCCGTCGAGGCCGTCATCGCCTTGCGTCCGGCGCTGCAGGAAGTGGTGGCGCGGGTGCGTGCGGTCATCGAGTTCAGCAAGTTGCCCGAGGCCGAAAGCCTGGCCGCGGCCAACAAGCGCATCGGCAACATCCTCAAGAAGGCCGAGGGCACGGGCGCGGCCAAGGTCGATGCCGTGTTGTTTGCCGAAGCGGCCGAGAAAGCGCTGGCGCACGCGGTGGACGCGGCGCGCCCGCAGGTGGATGCCTTGTACGCCGGCGGCGATTACGCGGCTTCGCTGAGCGCGCTGGCCGCCTTGCGTGCGCCGGTCGATGCCTTCTTCAACGATGTGATGGTGATGGCCGATGACCCGGCGGTGCGTGCCAACCGCATTGCGCTCCTGGGTGCCTTGCATGGCCTGATGAACCGCGTGGCCGATCTGGCGCGGCTTGCCGGTTGAGTCCTCGAAAGCGAAGAAAGTCCACGTGAGCAAACTGATCGTTCTGGACCGCGACGGCGTCATCAACGAAGACCGCGACGATTACATCAAGACGCCCGACGAATGGGTGGCGGTGCCGGGCGCGCTCGAAGCCATTGCGCGCCTGACCAAGGCCGGGTACGAGATCGCGGTGGCGACCAACCAATCGGGCGTCGGGCGCGGGCTGTACACGCTCGACACCATGCACGCGATCCACAACAAGATGCTCGACCAGGTGACGGCGGCCGGCGGGCGCATCGCGGCCATCTTCTTTTGCCCGCATACGCCCGAGGCCCATTGCGATTGCCGCAAGCCCAAGCCCGGCATGTTCCTTGAAATCGCGCGGCGCTTCGGGCGCAATTCGCTCGAAGGCGTGCCGCTCGTGGGCGATACGCGGCGCGATCTGGAAGCGGGCATCGCGGTGGGCTGCGTGCCCTGGCTGGTGCTGACGGGCAAGGGGCAGGACACTTTCCGCAAGGGCGATCTGCCCGAAGGCACCAAGGTGCGCCCCAGCCTGTTGGCGGTGGTGCGGGAGCTGGCAGCATGATCCTCACGTTCTTGCGGTCCTTGCTGTACATGATCGTGCTGGTGGTGACGGTGATCCCGTACGCCACCATGCTCACGCTGTTCATCGTCACGCCGGTACGGGTGCGTTACCGCGTCGCGGTGCAATGGCCGCGCTTCGCGGTCTGGTCGGGCCGTTGGATCTGCGGCATGCGCTACGAAGTGCGCGGCCTCGACGTGATCGAGCGCCTGGGCGCCAGCAACACCAAGGTCATCCTCGCGCCCAAGCATCAATCGGCCTGGGAAACCTGCGCCATTCCGCAGTACGTGCCGCGCGAGATCTGCTACGTCTACAAGCGCGAACTGAACTGGGTGCCGTTCTTCGGCTGGGGCCTCGCGCAATTGCGCATGATTCACATCAACCGTGCCAAGCGCGCCGAGGCGCTCGAACAGGTTGCGCGCCAAGGGGCGCAACGCTTGGCCGAAGGCCGCTGGATCGTGCTGTTTCCCGAAGGCACGCGCACCTCGGTCGGCGCACGCACGCGCTACAAGGCCGGTGCCGCACGCCTGGCGATTCAAACCGGTGCGGTGATGGTGCCGATCGCGGTCAATTCGGGCGAATGCTGGCCGCGTCAGGCCTTCATCAAGAAGCCGGGCAAGATCATCCTGTCGTTCGGCGAGCCGATCGCTTCGCAAGGCAAGACCGCGGAACAATTGACGGCTGAAGTGGAAACCTGGATCGAGACGGAAATGCGCCGCATCAGCTCGCCCGGGATATACACTGAGCCTTTCGTCCCCGACACCAACCCGACGCCGCCGAGCTGACGCGCATGACGCAACGCGCTGTGGATACTCCGCCGACCCAAGCCCCCGACCGCGCGCCGCGCCGCGGGGACAGCGCACCGCCGCCGATGCCTTTCCAGCTCGGCTTGTTCGACGAAGCGCCGGCCACCCCGACCGCCGCCGCGCCCAAGGGCCGGTTCGTGCAATTGCCGGGCAGCATCCTCACCTATGAACTCAAGCGCGCCAAACGGCGCTCGATCGGTTTCACGATCGATGACCGCGGCCTGACGGTGGCCGCGCCGCGCTGGGTCACCATCGCCGAAATCGAAGCCGCGATCGTCGAAAAATCGCGCTGGATCCAGAACAAGCTGCGCGACTGGCAGACCCGCAAGGCAAGCCTGCCCACGCTGCGCTGGGCCGATGGCGCGACCCTGCCCTTGCTCGGCGGCGAAGTGCTGATCGCGCTCGAACCCGCGGCCGAGTCCGCGCGTCTCGACGACACACGCCTCGTCGTGCCTTTGCCCGGCGATGCGAGCACCGAACAGATCCGCGACCGCGTGCAA
>CAXBRX010000434.1:0-2893 GCA_963977835.1 uncultured Derxia sp. | reverse complement strand
AGCGCGCTGCGGATGGTCAGATCGATGCCTGCGACCGCGACTTCGCCGATCATCGGGAAGCGGAATTCGAAATGCGGCGCGAACCAGGTCCGGTCCATCGGATAACCGGCCTCGGCGAGTTCCGTCAGTACATCGTCGAAATCCATCGCGACGAAGGTGGACAGCAAAAACCGGTCGTGCAACTCGGTGCCCCAACGTACCGGGCGCGTGGCGTACGGCGTCTTCCAGAACCGCGCGAGCAATGCACGAAGCAACAATTGCTGCACCAGGCTCATGCGCGCATGCGGCGGCATTTCGAAGGCGCGCAATTCCACCAGGCCCAGGCGGCCGGTCGGACCATCGGGCGAATAAAGTTTGTCGATGCAGAACTCGCTGCGATGGGTATTGCCCGACACATCGATGAGCAGATTGCGCAGGATGCGGTCGACGAGCCAGGGCGGCACGACGCGGCCATCGCGGGTCTGCTCACGCAACTCCTGGAACGCGAGCTCGATTTCGTAAACCTGATCGTTGCGCGCTTCGTCGATGCGCGGCGCCTGGCTGGTCGGGCCGATGAACAAGCCCGAGAACAGATAGGACAGCGACGGATGGTTGAGCCAATAGGCGATCAGGCTGACCAGCACATCGGGCCGACGCAGGAAGGGGCTGTCGGGCGGCGTCGCGCCGCCGAGCACGATATGGTTGCCACCGCCGGTGCCGCTATGACGGCCGTCGAGCATGAATTTCTCGCTCGACAAGCGGGTCAGATGCGCGGCGTCGTACAGGAATTCGGTGTGATCGACGAGTTCGGCCCAATTCGAGGCCGGATGGATGTTGACCTCGATGACGCCCGGATCGGGCGTGACCTGCAGCATCTTGAGGCGCGGATCGCGCGGCGGCTGATAGCCTTCGAGCACGATCTGCACGCCCAACTCGGCCGCGGTGGCCTCGACCGCCGCAAGCAATTCGAGGTAATCGTCGAGCAAGGCCAGCGGCGGCATGAACACATACAAGACGCCCTTGCGCACTTCGACGCACAAGGCGGTCCGGGTGATCCAATGCGCGGATTCGAAGCGCTCCGGTTGGCGGCTGAGGTCGCCCAACGCTGCGGAGTCCGCGGGGCCGAGGCTGCCCGCTCTCGTGCTGGCGTCTGAACCTGGTCTTGCACCAAGACCGGGCATTGCTGCGCCCACAAAGCGGCTCCCGGCCGACAAACCCTTGGCTTGCACCGCAACGGTGCCACCCTCGGCAAAACCGCCGCCGATCGCGTGCGGCGCGTATTGGGCACGCAATTCGGCCGCGGTGCGCAAAGGCGGATGCGGCGCAAACGGGTCGTGATCGAGGAAATACGGGTAATCGCCCGCCGCCACCCAAGGCAAGGAATCGAGCGGCAAGCGGTAGCCCATCGGCGAATCGCCCGGGACCAGATACATGCGCTCGTCGCGGAAGAACCAGGGGCCGGTCACCCAGCGCCCACCGGCAAGGCCCGGCCCATGTTCGCGCTTGATCGGCAGCACATGGCCGATGACTTTGCTCAGGCCCTGGTCGAACACCCGGCGCAGCCGCTCGCGTTCGAGTTCATCGTCGAGCCGGGCATCGAAAGGATCGACATTGACCGGCAGGCGGCGTTCGCGCCAAAGGTAGTACCAGACGTCTTCATAGCCGGGCTGGATGAAGCCGGTGTCCAGTCCGAGCTTGCGCGTGAGCGACTCGATGAAGCGCTTGCCGTCTTCGTCGGTGGTCCGGCCGGGCTGGCGCTCGTCGGCAAACAGACTGTGGTCGTGCCAGCACGGCTGGCCATCGGCGCGCCAATAGCACGACAAGGCCCAGCGCGGCAGTTGTTCGCCCGGGTACCACTTGCCCTGGCCGAAATGCAGGAAGCCGTTGCCGGCATAGCGCGCACGCAGACGCTGCACGAGTTCGGTCGCAAAGCCGCGCTTGGTGGGCCCCAGCGCATCGGTATTCCATTCGGCGCCGTCGCGGTCGTCGACCGAGACGAAGGTCGGCTCGCCGCCCATGGTCAGGCGCACGTCGCCGCGTTCGAGCTCGCGGTCGACCGCGTCGCCCAGCGCCAGCACGTCCTGCCACTGGTCCTCGGTGTAGGGCTTGGTGACGCGGGGCGACTCGTAGATGCGGGTGACCACCATCTCGTGGCTGAACTCGACCTCGCACTTGTCCACCGCACCGCTGATCGGCGCCGCGCTCTGGCCGGTGGTCACGACGCTCCTGCTGATGCCGCAGCGCCGGGCGGTGGAAGTCGACGAGACCCGGCCGATCTGAGATGCGCCTCGCCCAACTCCGCAACCACGAGCGCGAGCTGTACCTGTTCCAGGTGCGGGTGGGCGTCGCGGGCGTCGCGGTGCTGGTCGCGTTCGCGCTGCTGTTCACGCGCTTCTTCCAGCTGCAGGTGGTGCAGCACGACACCTACGCCGCGAAGGCCGAGGACAACCGCATCTCCATCGTCCCGATCGCGCCCAACCGCGGCCTCATCCTCGACCGCAACGGCGTCGTGCTCGCGCGCAACTACTCGGCCTACACGCTGGAGATCTTCCCCGCCAAGGTGGCCGACCTCGACCGGACCATCCAGGAACTGGGGGACGTGGTCGAGGTCCAGCCGCGCGACCGCGCGCGCTTCCGCAAGCTCTTCGCGGAAATGCGCAACGCCGAGAGCCTGCCGATCCGCACGCGGCTCACCGACGAGGAGGTCGCGACGATTGCCGCCTGGGTCGACGGCGGCGCGCTCCCGGGAAATCCGGCCGATGCGCCGCCGGCTCGCCAGTTCGCCGACGACAGCGCCTGGCAGATCGGCACGCCCGATCTGATCATCAAGTCGACGCCGCACGTCATGCCCGCGGCCGCACCCGACTGGTTCGGCTCGTATGTCATGCCGACGGGGCTCACCGAAGACCGCTAT
>CAXBRX010000433.1:0-2895 GCA_963977835.1 uncultured Derxia sp. | reverse complement strand
CGCCTTGATGGGCGTGCGCGATGCGTTCATCTTCCCGCTGGTGCCACCATCGATTCCGGAACTCGGCACTGCGACCGGCTTCACCTTCCGCCTGCAAGACCGCGGTGGGCTCGGTCATGATGCCTTGCTGGGCGCACGCAATCAAATGCTCGGCATGGCCGGCGCGAGCAAGATCCTCGCCGGTGTACGACCGGACGGCATCGAGGATGCGCCGCAATTGCAGGTCGACATCGACCGTACCCGCGCCAATGCGCTCGGGGTGTCGTTCGATGCGATCAACACGGCCATGTCGACCGCGCTCGGTTCAGCCTATGTGAACGACTTCCCGAACGCCGGGCGTTTGCAGCGCGTCATGGTGCAAGCCGATGTACAAGGTCGGATGCAACCCGAGCAATTGCTGCAAATCAACGTCGTCAACGCGCAAGGCAAGCCGGTGCCTTTGTCGGCCTTCGCGTCGACGCGATGGGTGACTGGCCCGATGCAGACGGTGCGCTACAACGGCTATCCGGCCATGCGCATCGCCGGTGATGCGGCGCCGGGTTTGAGCACGGGTGCGGCGATGGACCAGATGGAGCAATTCGCGCAAACCTTGCCGCAAGGCTTCGGCTTCGAATGGACCGGCTTGTCGCGTGAAGAAAAACTCTCGGGCTCGCAAGCGGTCTGGCTGGTGGTGTTCTCGCTGCTGGCGGTGTTCCTGTGTCTGGCGGCCTTGTACGAAAGCTGGTCGATTCCGTTCGCTGTCCTGCTCGTGGTGCCGCTCGGCGTGCTCGGTGCGCTGCTCGGTGTGACCTTGCGTGGGCTGCCCAACGACGTGTTCTTCAAGGTCGGCCTGATCGCGGTGATCGGTTTGTCGGCCAAGAACGCGATTCTGATCATCGAATTCGCCAAGGACTTGCATGCGCAAGGGATGAGCCTCGTCGAGGCGACGCTCAAGGCCTGCCATCTGCGCTTCCGTCCGATCATCATGACTTCGTTCGCCTTCATCCTCGGCGTGCTGCCGCTGGTGGTGGCCTCGGGCGCGAGCCATGCGAGCCAGAACGCGATCGGTACCGGCGTGATGTTCGGGATGCTGTCGGCCACCGTGCTCGCGGTGCTGTTCGTGCCGATCTTCTTCGTCGTCGTGCGGCGCATCTTCAAGGGCAGCGAACGTCAACGCCAGAAGTACGCGCATGAACTGCCGCCCGATCCGACCGGACATGCGGGCGTGAACCAGGACAACGCGTGATGAGAACCACGACCATGCACAAGACATTTCCTTCTTCCGTCAGCGCGCTGGTGGCGGCGCTGACGCTGGCCGGTTGCTCGTTCATTCCGACGCTCGAAAAGCCGCCGGCCCCGATCGCGGCGCAATACCCGGCCGCGCCCGAGGGCGCGAACGTGCCGCCCGCGACCACCAATGTCGCGGCGGCCGATCTGGAATGGCAGGCCTTCTTCGCCGATGCGCGCTTGAAGCGCCTGATCGACATTGCGCTCGCCAACAACCGCGATCTGCGCGTGGCGATGCTCAATGTCGACCAGATGCGCGCGCAATACGAAATCAAGCGGGCAGACCTGTGGCCGACCGTGAATGCGGCGGTGACCGGAACGCGTCAGCCGGGCTCGGATGGCGGTGTGTCGAGCGTCTACACCGCGGGCATCGCGATCACGGCGTACGAGCTCGATCTTTGGGGCCGGGTGCGTGCGCTCAAGGACGCGGCACTCGCGCAATACTTCGCGACCGACGAAGCGCGCAAGGCGGCGCAGATCACGCTGATCTCGTCGGTGGCCAGCACCTATTTGACGATGCGCGCCGACGACGAGTTGCTCACGCTCACGCGCGATACGCTCAAGACGCGCGAGGAATCGCTCAAGCTCACCCAGCTCAAGTACGACTCGGGTGCGGCGTCGGCGCTCGATCTGAAACAGGCGCAATCCTTGGTCGCGTCGGCGCAAGTCACGTTCGCGCAGCAACAACGCCAACGCATGCAGGATGAAAACGCGCTGACGCTGTTGCTCGGGCAACCGTTGCCGGCCGATTTGCCGGCCTCGGGTGACGTAAAGCTCGCCGATGTGAGCGCCGGTCTGCCGTCCGATCTGCTCGCGCGTCGCCCCGACATCCGTCAGGCCGAGCAAGCCTTGATCGCCGCCAATGCCAACATCGGTGCTGCACGTGCTGCGTATTTCCCGCGCATCAGCCTGACCGGCAGCCTGGGCATTGCGAGCACGCAATTGTCCAAGCTGTTCAGCGACGGCTCGCGCGCCTGGACCTTCACGCCGCAGGCGACCATGCCCTTGTTCGACGCCGGACGCACCGGCGCCAATGTCGATGCGGCCAAGGTCGGCCGCGACATTGCGCTGGCCCAGTACGAAAAGTCGATCCAAAGCGCTTTCCGCGAAGTGGCGGACGCATTGGCCGGCCGTGCGACCTACGGCGATCAGGCGCAGGCCGCGCAAGTGCTGGCCGATACCGAAGCCGAGCGCTTCAAGCTCTCAGACTTGCGCTACAAGAACGGTGCCGCGAGCTATCTCGATCTGCTCGATGCGCAGCGCTCCTTGTTCAGCGCCCAGCAATCGGCGATTCAGGCCAAGCTCGCGCTCGCGCTGAATCAGGTCACGATGTACAAGGTGCTCGGCGGCGGCTGGAAGGAAGGCACCGAAGGCGAGGGCGCTGCCAAGAAGTAAACCCCAGGCCGGCCGGGGCGCGCTCAGGCTCAACGCGGTGCAGGGCGGTGTCTCGATCGACCTGTCGCGCATGTCACGCGTCGTGGCGATCAACGCCGAGGACCTCGACGCCACCGTGGAGGCCGGTGTCACCCACGGCCAGTTGAACAAGGCGCTCCGCAACACCGGTCTGGCGTTCTGGGTGGATCCGGGCGCGGATGCCACGCTCGGCGGCATGGCGGCCACCCGTGCCTC
>CAXBRX010000432.1:0-2916 GCA_963977835.1 uncultured Derxia sp. | reverse complement strand
CGTGGGCCCCACCCGACTGGTCGGCCGCAGGCCGACGCGAACGTTTGAGGCCTGCCGCGCATTGCGCCGGCGCGCCACCGAGAAGCACGAAGAAGCGTACGAATACAGCACAAGCAACCCAGCACCACGGAGAAAAACCCATGCACGACATCATCCAGCAGCTCGAAAAGAAGCGGGCGCTCGCGCGCCTCGGGGGCGGGCAAAAGCGCATCGACTCCCAGCACAAGAAGGGCAAGCTCACCGCGCGCGAGCGCATCGAGCTGCTGCTCGACGAAGGCACGTTCGAAGAATGGGACATGTTCGTCGAACATCGCTGTGCCGATTTCGGCATGGCCGACAACAAGATCCCGGGTGACGGCGTGGTCACCGGCTACGGCATGATCAACGGCCGGCTGGTGTTCGTGTTCTCGCAAGACTTCACCGTGTTCGGCGGCGCGCTTTCCGAAGCGCATGCCGAAAAGATCTGCAAGATCATGGATCAGGCGATGAAGGTCGGCGCGCCGGTGATCGGCCTCAACGATTCGGGCGGCGCGCGGATTCAGGAAGGCGTGGCCTCGCTCGGCGGTTATGCCGATGTGTTCCAGCGCAATGTGATGGCCTCGGGCGTGATCCCGCAGATCAGCGTCATCATGGGCCCGTGCGCGGGCGGCGCGGTGTATTCGCCGGCCATGACCGACTTCATCTTCATGGTGAAGGATTCGTCCTACATGTTCGTGACCGGTCCGGAAGTCGTGAAGACCGTGACCCACGAAGAAGTGACGGCCGAAGAACTCGGCGGCGCGATTTCGCACACCAGCAAATCGGGCGTGGCCGACCGCGCGTTCGAGAACGACATCGAAGCCATGCTGGCGACGCGTCGTTTCTTCAACTACCTGCCGCTCAACAACAAGGAAAAGCCGCCGGTGCGCCCGAGCGGCGATCCGGCCGACCGCCTCGACCATTCGCTCGACACCCTGGTGCCCGAGAACGCGAACAAGCCGTACGACATGAAGGAATTGATCATCAAGACGGTCGATGATTGCGATTTCTTCGAGATCATGTCGGACTACGCGAAGAACATCATCGTCGGCCTGGCGCGCATGGAAGGCCATACGGTGGGCATCGTCGCGAACCAGCCGCTGGTGCTCGCGGGCTGTCTCGACATCAAGAGCTCGATCAAGGCCGCGCGCTTCGTGCGTTTTTGCGATGCGTTCAACATCCCCATCATCACCTTCGTCGATGTGCCGGGCTTCATGCCGGGCACGGCGCAGGAATACGGCGGCATCATCAAGCACGGCGCCAAGCTGCTTTACGCCTACGCCGAATGCACGGTGCCCAAGGTGACGGTCATCACCCGCAAGGCCTACGGCGGCGCATACGACGTGATGTCGTCCAAGCATTTGCGCGGCGATGTGAACTTCTCCTGGCCCAATGCCGAGATCGCGGTGATGGGCGCCAAGGGCGCGGTGGAAATCATCTTCCGCGAAGAAAAGTCCGACCCCGCCAAGCTCGCAGCGCGCGAAGCCGAATACAAGGCCAAGTTCGCCAACCCCTTCGTGGCCGGCGCGCGCGGCTTCATCGACGATGTGATCCAGCCGCATGAAACCCGCAAGCGCATCTGCCGTTCGCTGGTGATGCTGCGCGACAAGAAACTCGAAAACCCGTGGCGCAAGCACGGCAACATCCCCCTGTAATGCGCGCGGAGACAAAAAATATGTTCACCAAAATCCTGATCGCAAACCGCGGCGAAATCGCCTGCCGCGTCATCAAGACCGCCCGCAAGATGGGCATCAAGACCGTTGCCGTCTATTCCGAAGCCGACAAGGACGCGCGCCATGTCGACCTCGCCGACGAAGCGGTCTGCATCGGTGCGCCGCCGTCGCGCGAGTCGTACCTGCTCGCCGACAAGATCATCGCGGCCTGCAAGCAGACCGGCGCGCAAGCCGTGCACCCGGGCTACGGCTTCCTGTCGGAAAACGAAGAGTTCTCGCGCCGTGTCGAGGAAGAAGGCATCACCTTCATCGGCCCCAAGCATTATTCGATCGCGGCCATGGGCGACAAGATCGCCTCGAAGAAGCTCGCGAACGAAGCCAAGGTCAGCACGATCCCCGGCCATAACGAGCCCATCCTCTCGCCCGAGGAAGCGGTCGAGATCGCCAAGAAGATCGGCTATCCGGTCATGATCAAGGCCTCGGCCGGCGGCGGCGGCAAGGGCTTGCGCGTCGCGTTCAACGACAAGGAATGCTTCGAAGGCTTCTCGTCGTGCCGCAATGAAGCGCGCAACAGCTTCGGCGACGATCGCGTCTTCATGGAGAAATTCGTCGAACAGCCGCGCCACATCGAAATCCAGGTGCTCGGCGATGGCCATGGCAATGTGGTCTATCTGCATGAGCGCGAATGCTCGATCCAGCGCCGCCACCAGAAGGTGATCGAAGAAGCGCCGTCGCCCTTCATTTCCGATGCGACGCGCAAGGCGATGGGCGAACAGGCCGTCGCGCTGGCCAAGGCGGTCAAGTACCAAAGCGCGGGCACGGTCGAATTCGTGGTCGGCAAGAACCAGGACTTCTACTTCCTGGAAATGAACACCCGCTTGCAGGTCGAGCACCCGGTCACGGAATGCATCACCGGCCTCGATCTGGTCGAACTCATGATCCGCGTCGCCGCGGGCGAGAAGCTGCCGTTCGGCCAAGCCGACATCAAGAAGCAGGGTTGGGCGATCGAATGCCGGATCAATGCCGAAGATCCGTTCCGCAACTTCCTGCCTTCGACCGGCCGCCTGGTGAAGTACCAGCCGCCCGCGCAAACGCTCGAACAATCGGTGCCGACGCTGCAAGGCCCGGCCTATGCGAACGGCGCCTTCGGCGGCGTGCGCGTCGATACCGGCGTCTATGAAGGCGGCGAAATCCCGATGTATTACGACTCGATGATCGCCAAGCT
>CAXBRX010000431.1:0-2924 GCA_963977835.1 uncultured Derxia sp. | reverse complement strand
CGAACAGGTGCTGATCACCGCAGGCACCCAGCAATCGATCGATCTGGCCGCACGCATGCTGGCCGACGCCGGCGAGACCGCCTGGATCGAGAACCCTTGCTATTGGGCTGCCGAGCGCGTGCTGCGCGCCAACGGCCTGAGCCTGCGCGCGATCGCGGTCGATGACGAAGGCGTGAGCCCGAACGCCGAAGACCTCGCCACGCATCCGCGCCTCATCTACGTCACGCCTTCGCATCAGTATCCGAGCGGCGTGATCATGAGCCTCGCGCGGCGGCGCCAATTGCTCGACTTCGCGGCGCGCACCGGCGCCTGGATTCTCGAAGACGATTACGACGCCGAGTTCCGTTACGAAGGCCGCCCGATCGCCTCGTTGCAAGGCCTCGACGGCAACGGCCGCGTGCTTTACATGGGCACGTTTTCCAAGGTGCTCTACCCGGGCATGCGCATCGGCTACATCGTGGTGCCGCCGGCCTTGCTCGACGCGCTGCGCGTCGGGCTGTACGACCTCCAACGCCCGGGGCAATTGATGGTGCAGGCGGCGCTCGCCGACTTCATCGAGATGGGATATTTCGCGAGCCACATCCGGCGCCAGCGCCAGGTGTATGGACAGCGCCGCGAAGCGCTGGTGCGCGCCTTGCAATCGGTGCTCGGCCAGGCGCTGTCGCTGTCGCCGATACAAACCGGACTGCATCTGGTGATCCATCTGCCGGCCGAGATCGACGACGCGGCACTCGCCGAGACCTGCGCGCGCGAAGGCATCGGCGTGCTGCCCTTGTCACGCTATTACATCGCGATGCCGGTCGCGCGCGGCCTCGTGGTCGGCTATGCCTATGTGCGCGAAGACGTGATCGAAACGCGCGGACGCGTGCTCGGGCGCCTGGTCAAGAAGGCCTTGGCCCAGCGCGGCTGAGGCGCCCGCGCATCGCGGCGCTTACTGTGCAGGCGCCGGCGCCTTGGACGCCTTGGGCGGGATCTTCTTGGCCGGGGCCTTGTCGTCGGCCTTGGGCTTGAGCACTTCCTCGAGGCGCTGGGTGTCGATGTACTTGGCAAAGCCCGCGAGACCGGCATTGACCTGAGGATTGGTCAGCAACTCGCGCATCGCGATCTGGCCCAGCACTTCGAAGCTTTTGCCGATCGCCGCATCGCCTTCGTACTTGATCGCCTCGGTCGCTTCGGTGCGGCAGGTCTTGGTCAACAAGGTCTCGAACAGATTGGCGATGCGCTTGTTCGCATCGTCACGTTCAGCATCGCTGACCGACATCAGGTTCTGCACATCGGGATGCAATGCGATGACCGAGAACACCCAGGTCACGACCAGCCGTTTGTCGGTGTCGGTGGTCGATTGCACGATGCACTTGGTCAATGCATTGGTGTACGCGCCGGGAGCAGCTTGCGCGCCGGAAGCTGCCTGCGCGCTGGGCGCGGCGATGAAGGTCGTGGCACTGGCGAAGCAGGCGGCGATCAGGGCGTTGAGTTTCATGGCGAGGGGCTCGTGATGGAATGAAGGTTGGGCAGCGCACTGACACAAACGGCAGCAAACGGCGCGGCCCGACATTCTAGGCATGCGTGCATGCCTCGCGCGGCCACGCCGCCCCTTTGTAGGCGTGCTGCGACGCGCGCGCATGCAATCCGTCACACCGCGCGCGCGGCGCTTCTTCAGACGGCGTTAAGACGCACCAGCCCGAGCGCGATGACCGCCGATCTCATTCCTTCAACACCATGTCGATGCACAGCACGGCCGCGAGGATCAGGATGCGCACCGAATCGTCGGCGCCGACTTCGGGTTTGATTTCGAGCATGTAGTTGTCGGCGCTGGTGAACAACTCCTTGCCCAGACCGGCCCATTTCTTGGCCACGTGTGCCAGCTCGCGCTCGCCACGCATGAAGCGGAAATCCCAACTCGTCCATTTGCCTTGCAGCGTGCAAGTGGTCTGGCCTTGCGCATCGAGCACATCGAACTTGCCGCCGATCGACAGCAGGCGTTGCTTGAACGAACCGACCACGCGCTCGTTCTCGTCGAGCACTTCGACCTTGGAGCGAATCAGCGAAAAGCCGCGTTTGATCGCGAGCACGCGCTGACCTTGCGGAGTCGTCACCTCGACATGAAACGGCGTCATGCGCTTGTAGTCGGTGAACCGGAAGATCTTGGTGAAGAAACCCAGACGCGGTTCGCGGCACTGAAGCACTTGCTGGCTGGTGTTCGGATCGAAGATGTCGAAGTTGTTGGCGGCCTTGAACATGCCGACTTGCTCTTTGACGAAGAAGAGGTTGCTGCGCAGCGAGGAATGCATGGAAGCCCTTGTGGAGGTTGGAGGAGCGGCCGGCCGAAGGGGGTGTCCCGCGAGGGGCCGGTCTTGGGTTTATTGTTGAATGTCGCGCTCGCGGCAGCTCAGGTTCGCGTAATGCGCCTTGAACAGCAAGGACTTCACGTTGTACGTCTTGAGCTCCGCCGCGGGATCCGTGTGGTCGGAAAACGAGCAGCCGTTTGCCGCCGCGAAATCCTCGAGCGAGCGAGTGTCGCCCTTGACGCGCACCGTCACGCCCATGCCGGGGCTCACACAACAGCCGACGTATTCGTCCATGTATTCGTGCTCGATCAGCACCAGCGTATGCCCCATGAACTCGGTGCGCTTCTTGACCACAAAATAGCTGGTGTAATCGACGCGGACATCGGCATCGAGATTGATCAGGCCGGCGGCGGCATAAGCCTCGATGGCGCTCTCGGATGAGCCGACCCGCTCGTGGGTCGAAGCGTCGAGCTTGAGCGCCTCGATCAGCACGGCTTCAGAAGATGATTGGGCTTGCACGGCAGCGCTCGACGCGAACAATGCGCCGGCGGTCAGGGCAAGCAAACTCGCAGCAAGCTTGGACATCGAACACCCGAGAAAAATCAATCCATCCAATCGAACGCAGCGGCAAGCACC
>CAXBRX010000430.1:0-2946 GCA_963977835.1 uncultured Derxia sp. | reverse complement strand
CGGGCGAGAATTTCGTCCGTGCTCAGCGACAGCACTTGCGCCGTGACCAAAGGATGATGGCGTGCAAAGGTCGAGGTGAGCGCCGCAACCACGGTGAGGCCGGTGGGGATCACGCCGATGCGCAATTCGCCGCTCAGGCCGTCGCGCAGACGGGCCAATTCCTGGCGCAATCCTTCCGAGGCTTCGGCCATGCGCTGCGCATATTCGAGGACCGATTGCCCTTCACGCGTAAGCCCCGAAAACTGATGCCCGCGCTCGACGATGGGCACGCCGAGTTCGACTTCCAGATCGCGAATCGCGGCCGACAACGTGGACGGCGAAACATTGCAACGCGCCGCCGCCCGGCCGAAGTGCTTTTCCCGCGCGAGTGCGATCAGGTAGCGGTACTTCTTGGAGATCATCGCGCTGCCTCCCGCGCATTGCTTCGAGTCTTTCGAGACGCGAGGCTAGCACCGCGTCCGCGCCGGACGCCATCGGGATCATCCTGCGCTGCGCCGCACCGACCACAAGGCCAGCGCCATCAACGCCACCCCGAGCAATTGCACCGGCCCGAGCACCCGGCCGTAGACGAGCCAATCCATGAGGATGGCGACCGCCGGATAGACGAATTGCAGCACCGCGACGCGACTCGTCGCGAGCCGGCTCATGCCGGCATAGAGCAGCACATAGGCCAGGCCCGTATGGATTGCGCCCAGGCCCGCCAGCCAGGCCCAGGCGGCGCCCCAGGCCGGCAAACCATGCACGGCTGGCCACCAACACAAGAACGCGAGGCCCACCAGGCATTGCCAGGTGGCGAGCGCATACGACGACACCCGGCGCTCGACCGCCGCAATGAGCGTGACGCCCGCATAACTGAGCGAACCACCCAGGCAGGCCGCGATGCCGAGCCAATAGCCGGCCGGATGCGCAAGGCCGGCGCCATCGAACAAACCGGTGGCCAAGGCCAGCCCGCACAAAGCGCCCAATGCCGCGACCACGCGCGCACGCGGCACCGTCTCGCCCAGGCGCCAAGCGCCATAGGCCATGACCCACAAAGGCTGGACATGAAACACCACGGTGGCGACCGCGATCGAGGTGCTGCCGATGGCGATGAAGAACAAGGCCCAATTGGCCACCATGAGCACACCTGCCGCCACCGCGGCCACGAGCGCACGCCCGCTCAGACGCAATTCGAGAAGGCGCCCGGTGGCGGCACCGAACACGAGCAAGGCCAGCAGCCCGAAGGCGCAGCGAAACAGCACCGCCGTGAGCGGATGCTGGCCCGCTTCTTCGACGAAGACGCCGAGAGTGCCGAGCAGCATGCCGCCCGCGACCATGAGCGCGACGCCGCGCGCTTCGCGCTTGGCGGCGTAGGCCGCGGAAGAAATCTCGTTCATGCGCGCCACGCTAAGGCCTGGTTCATCATTCGACAAGCGCATCCTATTGAGGATTACCATGCGCTTTTCGAATGGATGAAACCGCCATGCCGGCCGAAGATCTTCAGCTCGATTGGTTGCGCGCCTTCGTGGCGGTGGTCGATGCCGGCTCCTTGACGGCCGCAGCGCCGCGTGTGCACCGTTCGCAATCGGCGCTCAGCATGCAATTGCGCAAGCTCGAAGCCGCGGTCGGCAGTGCGGTGCTTACGCGCGGGCCGCGCCATCTGGCGCTCACGCCGGCCGGGGCCGAATTGCTCGGCTATGCGCGCCGCCTGCTCGCCTTGCATGGCGAGGCGCTCGGCGCCATGCGCAGCGAAGCCCTGACCGGCCGGGTAAGCCTGGGCGTGCCCGACGATTACGCGCTCGCTTATCTGACGCCGGTGCTGCGCACCTTTGCCGCGCGCCATGCCGGGGTCGAAGTCACGCTGGTCGGCGATCAATCCACTTTGCTGATCCCCAAAGTGCAGCGCGGCGAGCTCGACCTCGCCGTGGTCACGCGCGACCGCCACAACCGTGGGCGCCTGTTGTTTCGCGAGCCCTTGGTTTGGGTCGGTGCGCCGCAATACGAAGCCTGGTTGCGCACGCCTTTGCCGGTGGCCGTCTATGAAGCGGGTTCGCGGGCGCGCGCTGCGGCCCTGGCCGCGCTTGCCGACAGCCGGCGCGATTACCGCATCGTCTGCAACAGCCCGAGCATCGCCGGGCATCTGGCCGCCGCGCAAAGCGGCATGGCGGTGGCGGTGCTCACGCGGTGCAGCGTGCCGCCGGGTCTGATGATCCTCGATGCGCGCCATGGCCTGCCGCGCCTCGAAGACATGGAAGTCGCATTGATCCGCAGCCGCGCTTCGGCTGGCTCGGCCGCCGCCGATGCGATGGCGGCGGAAGTCGAGCGCACCTTGATGAGCACGCCGGCGCGGGCTTGAGCGGCGCTCGTGCCGAGGTCAGGCGCCGACGAAACGCCCGAGTGCGAAGTAGCTCGGGCTCGCGGCAAAGTCGGAGGGGATGACGGTCTTGGGATTGACGCGCGGATCGACGATCTCGCCGCCGTCGGTGGGCGCACCGTCGGCCAATGGCGCATCCAGACCCCGATGGAGGCGTGCCTCGGCAATGCGCGCGGCGAGTTCGGCCGGCTCGGGCGGCGTCGCCTGCATCGCAACACTTGCGCTCGCCAGCTTGGGCGTGGACCGGCGCGCGGCTTCGTATTCCTTCCACAACGCGATCCAATCGATTTGCGGGAACGGCAGATCGACCGGTGGCGTGATGGCGATCTCGGGCTTGAGCACATCGGGCGGCGCGTATTGGCCTTCGGTGTACAAGCGGTAGGCCAGTTCGCTGCAGACCACGGCCTTGGGATCGCTCGACATGAGGTGGTCGATGGCCAGACGAAACAACAGACGGCCAAGCGGATGTTGCGGCACCTTGTTGCGCACGGCGATCGCGACGCCGAGTTCGACCAGCCGGTCGAGGTCGTAAGGCCGGCCGACATAGGCGCGCACTTCGCCGAGGAAGGCGTCGAGATTGGTACCGGCCAAGG
>CAXBRX010000429.1:0-2949 GCA_963977835.1 uncultured Derxia sp. | reverse complement strand
CCATCGCGGCTTTCGCCATCAACACCTGCGCCTACACCACCGAAATTCTCTATGGCGCCATCCGCGCCTTGCCGGCCGGTGAGATCGAGGCCGCCAAGGCGATGGGCATGTCGCGTTGGGTGAGTTTGCGGCGCATCGTGCTGCCCTCGGCCTTCCGGCGCGCGCTGCCGGCCTACGGCAATGAAGTCGTGCTCATGTTGCACAGCACCTCGCTGGCGAGCGTGGTCACGTTGTTCGACCTGACCGGCGGCGCGCGCGACGTCTACGCGCGCTATTACCTGCCGTTCGAGGCCTTCATCACGGCGGCCGTCGTCTATGTGCTGATCACCATCGTGCTGGTCGCGGCGTTCCATGCTGCCGAGCGGCGCTGGCTGCGGCCTTTGCAGCCGCATTCCTGATTTCTCACCTTCGTTGCGATCGATGAAACTCGTCCGCCATTCCTTGTTGCCGGCTGCGCCCGGCGCCCAATACGAACTCGTCAGCCTGCATTACGGCACGCCCGGCGTCGGCCCCAAGGTCACCATCCAGGCCTCGCTGCATGCCGATGAAGTGCCCGGCATGCTGGTCGCCCATCATTTGCGCCAGCATTTCGAGCAACTCGAAGCGCAAGGCCAGATCCGCGGCGAGATCATCCTGATTCCGGCGGCCAACCCCATCGGCATGAATCAATGGATGTTGCGCGCCGCGCAAGGCCGGTTCGACTTTGCGAGCGGCGAGAATTTCAACCGCAATTACGCCGACCTCACCAGCGCGGTCGTGCAAGCCGTCGGCGATCAACTCGGCGCCGATGCCGAACAGAATGTGCGCCTCATCCGCGGCGCTTTGCGCGACGCGGTGGCGGCCTTGCCGCGCACCTCGATGCTCGAAGACATGCGGCGCGTGCTGCTGGGCCTGGCCGTCGATGCCGACATCGTGCTCGACCTGCATTGCGACGGCGAAGCCGTGCTGCATTTCTACACCACCACCGCCGGCTGGCCGCAGGCCGAAATGCTCGCGCGCTGCATCGGCGCCGAGATCGTGCTGCTGGCCGATCGCTCGGGCGGCGATCCGTTCGACGAAGCCTGCTCGATGCTGTGGCCGCAATTGGCCGAACGCCTGGGCCCCGCCAAACCGGTGCCGCAGGCCTGCATGGCCGCCACCATCGAATTGCGCGGCGAGGCCGATGTGACCCATGCCTACGCCGAGCGCGATGCGCGCGGCATCCTCGATTTTCTCGCGGCGCGCGGTGTGCTCGCCACGCCGCCAACCACCGTCCCGGCTTTGCGTTGCGAAGCCTTGCCGCTGGCCGGCTCGATTCCGCTCATCGCGCCGCATGGCGGTGTGGTCGCGTTTGCGCGCCGGCCCGGCGAGCAGGTGCTCAAGGGCGACCGCATCGCCGATCTGATCGATCCGATCACCGGTGCGACCACCTTCATCGACGCGCCCGTCGACGGCCTGTTTTTCGCGCGCGACAACCGGCGTTACGCGGTGGCCGGCATGTCGCTCGGCAAGGTGGCCGGGCGTGACGCCTTGCGCAGCGGCAAGCTGTTGTCGGCCTGAGGTAGTCTTGAGCCTATGAATGCAAGCGCAACCCTCGCCGCCGCTGCCCCGCACGCGGTCGTTTCGCACGACAGCCTGAGCGTCACCGATCTGCACAAACGCTATGGCGAGCGCGAAGTGCTGCGCGGCGTGTCCTTGACCGCGCAACCCGGCGATGTGATCGCCATCGTCGGCTCCAGCGGCTCGGGCAAGAGCACCTTGTTGCGTTGCTTGAATCTGCTCGAACAACCGCATGCGGGCACCTTCAAGCTCGGCGGCGAAACCCTGGCGCTCAAGCCCGATCATGACGGCAGCCTGCGCGCGGCCGATGCGCGCCAATTGCAGCGCTGGCGCGCGCGGCTGTCCATGGTGTTCCAGGGCTTCAACCTGTGGCAGCACCGCACCGCGCTCGAAAACGTGACCGAAGCGCCGATCCATGTCCTCAAGCAGCCGCGCGCCCAAGCGATCGAACGCGCGCGTGAATTGCTGGCCCAGGTCGGGCTCTCGCATCGGCAGGATGTTTATCCGGCGCAATTGTCGGGCGGCGAGCAACAACGCGTCGCGATCGCGCGCGCGCTGGCGATGGACCCCGAGGTGATGTTGTTCGACGAGCCGACTTCGGCGCTCGACCCCGAACTGGTCGGTGAAGTGCTGCGCGTGATGCGCGGCCTCGCGACTGAAGGGCGCACCATGCTCGTCGTGACGCACGAGATGGAATTTGCGCGCGAAGTCGCGAGCCAAGCCGTGTTCCTGCATCAAGGCCTGATCGAAGAACAAGGCTTGCCGCGCGAAGTCCTGACGCGCCCGCAAAGCGAACGTCTGCGGCAATTCCTGTCCGGCGGTCTGAAGTAAGGCCGTGGCGCAGATGCAGCACTACGGCTTCGTGCTGCTGCCCGGGTTCGGGCTCGGGGCATTGGCCGGCGCCGTCGATGCGCTGACTGCCGCCAATGCCGTGCTCGGCGAGCCGGTCTATGAAGCCCATTTATTGTCGATCGACTCGGCGCGCGTCGACGCGGCGGGCGGGGTGGCCGTGGCCACCGACACGCTCGCAAATGTCGGCCCGCTCGATGCGGTGTTCATCGTCAGCGATACCCCGTTTTCCGACCATGAAGCGCAGGCCGCGCCTTTGCTCGCCTGGCTGCGTGCGCGCGCCGTCGGCGCCATGGTGTTCGGCGGCATCGGCACCGGCGCTGCGTGGCTTGCCGAAGCGGGGCTGCTCAGCGGGCATCGCGCCACCGTGCATTGGCCGCACATCGCCTTGATGGCCGAACGCCATGTCGATGTGGTCGTCTCGCAGCAGGTTTATGAAATCGACCGGGCGCGTCTGAGTTGCGCCGCCCATCATGCAAGCCAGGACATGATGATCGCCTGGCTCGGTCAGCGGCATGGCGAGCGCGTCGCGCAGGAACTGGTGCCGGCGCTCGGCCTCGA
>CAXBRX010000428.1:0-2958 GCA_963977835.1 uncultured Derxia sp. | reverse complement strand
AATGAGCGCGTCGCCATGCCGTGCGGCGAACGCCGCCGCGTCGCACGGCGCACCGTCGATCGTCAGATCGAGGATGCGCAGCACGCCGCCGTCGGCCGCGTACAGCCAAAGCGCATTGTCGCGCATGCCGAGCGCGAATGCAGTGCGCGGGGTCAGGCTGCCTGCGGATTGCGCGACCAGGCTGCGGTTGATGATCCAGCGCGCGCCTTGCGCGTCGAAAAAGGCACCCGGGTAAGGCGGCGCGACCGCGCGCACCAGATTGTGGATGGCCTGGGCGGCGGCGCCCGGCGGGATGCGGCCGTCTTCGGGCTTGCGTCCGCCGAAATAACCGCCTTGCGAAAAGTCCTGCGCGGTGAAGGTCGCGGTGCCGGCAATCAGTTTGGGCAGCGCGCGCGCCAGCGCGATTTCGGCCGCGACGGTCACCTTCTGGAACACCTCATGCGCGGTGTCGTCGCCGAGGATGGGCACCGCGCTTTGCTCGACGAGGTCGCCATGGTCGGGCTTGATGTCCATCACATGCAGAGTTGCGCCGGTTTCATGCTCGCCATGCAGCACCGCCCAATTCACGGGCACGCGGCCGCGATACTTGGGCAGCAGCGAGCCATGCAGATTGAAGGCGCCGCGTCGCGGTACCGCGAGCAAAGGCGCCTTGATCATCTGGCGGTAATAGGCCGAGAACAGAAAATCGGGCGCGGCCGCGCGGCATTGCGCAACGACCTCATCGGTGTTGGCATCGTCGGGCGTGATGCAGGCGAGGCCATAGTCGCGCGCGGTGCGCTCGACGCTGTCGAACCAGATCGTTTCGTTCGGGTTGTCGCGATGGGTGACGACCAGCCGCACCTCGACGCCGCCATCGAGCAGCACCTTGAGCGCGCGCACGCCGACGTTGTGATAGGCGAACAGGATGGCGCTGGCGCGCGGCGCAGCACTCACGGCTTGCGCTCCAGAATGGCGCTGATGACATAGCGCGGACGCGAGCGCACTTCCTGATAAATGCGCCCGACGTATTCGCCGAGCAGACCGATGCCGAACAGCGCGAGGCCGATCAGCAGGAAGGCGATTGCAAACAGAGTGAACAAGCCGCCTTCTTCGGGGCCGATCACGATGCGCCGTCCGATCAGCAACAGCACCAGGAAGGCCGAGCCGGTCGAAATCGCCATGCCCAGCATCGAGAACCATTGCAAGGGCACGATCGAGAAGCCGGTGACCAGATCGAAATTCAGGCGGATCAGGCTGTAGAGCGAATACTTCGATTCGCCCGCGAAGCGTTCTTCATGGCCGACCGTGATTTCGGTCGGATTGCGCGCGAATTGATAAGCCAGCGCCGGGATGAAGGTGTTCATCTCGCCGCATTGATTGATGAGCTGGACGATGTTGCGGCTGTAGGCGCGCATCATGCAGCCCTGGTCGGTCATCTCGATGCGGGTGATGCGCGCGCGCAGCCGGTTCATGGTGCGGCTGGCCCAGCGGCGCCAGGCCGAGTCCTGGCGCTGGCGCCGGATCGAGCCGACGTAATCATGGCCGGCGTCCATCGCCGCGATCAGGTTCGCGATGTCTTCGGGCGGATTCTGCAGATCGGCATCGAGGGTGACGATGCGTTCGCCGCGGCAATGCTCGAACCCGGCCAGGATGGCGCGGTGCTGCCCGAAATTGCCGTTGAACAGGATCACGCGCGTGACGTCCGGCCGGCGCTCGAATTGCGCGGCCAATATCTGCGCGGAACGATCGCGGCTGCCGTCGTTGATGAACACGACTTCATAGGCGATGCCGAGCGCGTCGAGCGCCGGGTACAGGCGCGCGAACAAGGCATCGAGCCCGGCTTCTTCGTTGTAGACCGGGATGACGACACTCAAGGCGACGGCGCCGGGGGCGGCCGCGTCGATGGTCGGGGTGTTGAGGGTGCTGGAAGACATGGTCATTGCAATACCGGGGCCAGCACGCGGCGCAACGCGTCGCAAACGCGATCGACATCGGTGTCGTGCATGGCCGGAAACAAAGGCAGGGTGATCGTACTCGCTCCGATGCGTTCGGCCACCGGGAAGTCGCCTTCCTTGTAGCCGCGGGCGCGATAAAGCGTAAACAGATGCAGCGCCGGGTAATGCACGCCGATGCCGATGCCTTCGGCTTTCATCGCTTCGATGAATTCGGCGCGCGTCATGCGCATGCGCTCGAGCGGCAGCAAAGGCTGGAACATATGCCAATTGCTTTGCTTGAAATCGGGCAGCGGCAAGGCCAGACCGAGCGCCGGGTCGAGGCGTTCGAAATAGCGTTGCGCGAGCGCGCGGCGGCGGGCGTTGAAGGCATCGACGCGCGCCAATTGACCGAGGCCCACGGTTGCCGCGACATCGGTCAGGTTGGCCTTGCCGCCGAGCAGGTCCACATCCATGGTGCCGTCGGGCAGGCGGGTCACGCCTTGCAGGCGCAGCTTTTCGAAGGTGCGCGCCTCGGCTTCATCGTTGAGCACCAGGCAGCCGCCTTCGATGGTGGTCATGTTCTTGTTCGGATGAAAACTGAACGAGACCAGATCGCCGAGGCTGCCGATTTCGCGGCCGTTCCAGTTTGCGCCGATCGATTGCGCGGCGTCTTCGACCACGCGCAAGCCATGGCGTTGGGCGATCGCATACAGACGGTCGCGATCGACGGGCAGGCCCGCCAGATCGACCGGGTCCTTGCGGACATCCACCTCGCTGGCCGGAAGGCTCTCGATGAAACGGCGGAGCCGGAAACGCTCCATATCGATGGCGTTCGGCTTCAGTCTGGCATCCGGCTTTTCGACGACGTTCATTTCGGTCCTCCGCGCCGGAATTATAGAGTGTTCTTACGGCCTTCCAACGCCGAATGACGGCAGATAGTCTCCCGGCGCAACGCAAGGGTGGGGAATGGATCGCAAGCCGAAATCGCAATCAGGGGCCGCACCAAGAAGCGGTGGCGGGCCCTACATCGGCCGGCCGATGCCGC
>CAXBRX010000427.1:0-2975 GCA_963977835.1 uncultured Derxia sp. | reverse complement strand
CGATGGAAGCCGCGGCCGCGATAGCGCGCGCCCTGCATCGGCGCGGCATCCTGACCAAACTGCGCCGTTCGGCCGCGCAGGATGTCGATGGCGGTTGCGGCCAGTTGCGCGCACGGCTCGGTGCCGAGCCGGCGCGCGAGTCGGTGGTGACGGTCGTGCGCGCCGCTTAGCGTTCGCGCCGAGGTCAATCACCACCGTCTCATTTCACGACGTTCGCGATCCAGGTCCGCAATTGCGTGCCGCCGCCGGGCATGCCGCGGCACAACGGGCCGCTCCAGGCTTCGGTGAGTTCGAATTGCGCGCCGGTCCAGACCCAGGTCCAGCCCGCGCCGCAATCGAACAGGCCGCGGCCCTTGCCATAGCCTTGCATCGTCACGCCGTCGAATTCGCCGTTGCTCACAGTGTCTTCGGGCGTGCCGCCGGGCACAGGGAAGCGCACGCGCTTGGGACGGTAAGGCGGTTTGGCGTTCGCAATCCAGACGCCGATGCCGCTTTGATAGGCCGCGCGCCAGCAATCGCGGATCACGAGCACTTGCGTAGCCGAGATCGCCTGGATCGACGCGGCCGGGTCCTGGTCGTCGGGCAGATCTTCGAAGCAGGCGTCGCCCGATTTCTTCGCCTCGTTCAGGATGGCGTCGAGCACTTTGTCGCTCGGCGCAATGCCTTTGGGCACCGCGGCCGCGCGCACGGTCGGCACCGGCCTGGGCGGCGGCACCGAAGCCTCGGGCTTGTTGCCGCGACGCAAGAGCGCGCCCGGCGTGCCGATGCGGCCTTGCACATCATCGATCTTGAGCAGGGCGGCTTTCAGGCCAGCGAATGACAAGGTCCAGCGCGTCTTGCCATCGGAAATTTCGGCGTTGTCGGCTTCGAGCGCGTGCGCGAGCAGCGCGCTGGCCTGCGCGGGGCTGAGTTCGGCATCGGCCTCGAGGCCGCGCAGCACGAACTTGCCGATCTTGAGGGTGAGTGTGCCGATCGGCACGTCGTCATCGCGTTGCACGGCGATCTTGGCCTTCAACGGGGCGCCCGGTCCGGCATCGCGCGCAAGCCACAACGACACCGGATCGCTGTCGCCGTCTTCGGTCTGCGTGCCCGCGGCCTCGCAATGAAGGATGTTGTCGCAAGCGACGCTCCAGTCTTTGTAGTCCTGGGATTGCGCGGGCGTTGCGCTGAACAGGCCAACGGCACAGGCGAGTGCGACGTAGAGGTGTTTGGACATGAGCGGATGCATGAGCGGGAGGAAGCGCACGATGCTGCCACAAGCCGATGACCGTTGTCGGCGCGCGTTGCGCGGCTGCGATTGACCGTCGCGCGCCGTCGTGGATACTGCGCGCGTGAAAACGAACCTCGCTCCCAAATCCTCATACCTGTCGACCTCGCGCCTCGTTGTACGCAAGACGGTGCTCGCAGCCCTCGTGGCCGGTCTGACCTTGTCTTCATTGCCTGGCGCCCAGGCCGCGTCGAGTGCCGCGGCCGATTGCGGTTGCGAAATGCCCTGGCGCGATTACACGCGCAAGCCGACGCCCGAAGTGCTGCAATTGTTCCAAGCCGCCCGGACCGCCGATGAAGCCAGCTTCACGCGCTTGATCGCGACCATTCCCGATGTGCAGGAATACGCGGTCAAGGGCGAGCCGCTGCTCGCGGCCTTGCTGCGTCCGGTCGAAAGCCTCGCCGCCAAGGGCAGGAAGACCTGGTCGCAGTTGTCGCCCGAAGAGACCGCGCAATTGCGCGCCGCGCATGCCGCCACGCTCGCGGCCAAGACCCGCATGCTTGCGCTCGCGCTCGAACACGGCGCCAGCGTCAAGGACACCTCGCGCGACGAGCAGCATCCGCCTTTGCATCTGGCCATGGTGTTCGGCACGCCCGAGATGGTGCGGCTGTTGCTCCAGCATGGCGCCGATCCGAACCAGGTCGAGTCCATGGATCAGCGCACGCCGATCGAATTCGCGCTCGATCATGAATTCTTCGTGCGCATGACTTATCTGCCCGATCTGGTCGAGCCGCCGGCACGCACCCAGATGCTGCTCGACGTGCTGGCCGCGGGCGCCAAGCGGCCTTACCTGCGCATCGATGAAGCCAAGCGTCCGGCCGAAGAAACTTTGCCGCGGCCGGCCGCCGATTATTTGGTTTGGCCGGCGCTCGCCGAACTCACCGTCGGCGCCGAAGTGATGGAGGCGATGGCCAAGACCGGCACCACGCCGGCTTGCGATCCCGACATGGTCGAGCTGTCGCCGCTCGGGCATGCGGCGCGTTCGGGCAACCTCAGCGGCGTGCGCTGGCTCAAGGCGCATCTGCCGCGCACCGTGGTCTCGCCCGATCGTTATGGCCATGGACCCGACGTGAAGGCCGATGTCTGGCTGGCCGCCGCGATCTGGGCTTTGTATCCACCCGTCGATACGCCCGCGGCGCGTGCGCGCAGCCGCGAGATCCTCGGCGAATTGATGGTCAAGGGCATGGCCTGGGAGCAGACCAACACATTGCGCGACGACGAGCGCAATGCGCTCATCAACCGAAGCGACGTCGACAGCCCCGAAGGCGGCAGCACCTTGCTGCATCACCTCGTCAATTTCGGCGATGTCGACCTTGTGCAGCGTGCGGTCGAACTCGGCGCGCCGATCGACGGTGTGCCAGCGCCGGGCAAGAAGACCGTCGGCACGACCGCGTTGGCGACCGCGGTCGGGAAGCACGACATCGCGATGGTCAAGCGCCTGCTCGATCTGGGCGCCGACCCGCTCGCTGGCCCCGGCGTGACCGACAGCGCATTCTTCGACGCATTGGCCTACAGCGCGATCCGCGACGACGGCGACATGCTCGCCGATCCGGCACGCTTCGAAGCCGCGCGCCGCGCGGTGCTGGCGGTCTTGCTCGCGCGCCTGACACCGGTGCAAAAACAAGTCCTCGACGCCCAGCATCCGACGCCGGTCGGCCATGTGCTCGAACGGCATTTCGTCGACGGCGCCACCGTCCACATGCTGCTC
>CAXBRX010000426.1:0-2981 GCA_963977835.1 uncultured Derxia sp. | reverse complement strand
GAGGCGCGCATCGTCGCGCTCGGTCAACGCATCGATGCCTTGCTGCCGCGCGTGACGGCCTTGCTCGGCGAACAACAGCAATACGTGCAAGAGCGCGCGGTTGCGGCGCTCGAACAGCAAAAGGAAAGGCTTGCGAACTACACCACGCAGGCGCGCTATGCGGTCGCCCAGCTTTACGACCGTGCCAACCAGCCACAGGATGCCGAGAATGCGCGCCCACAATAGTCTTCTCGCGGTGTTGATCGCGGGTGGCTTGTGCGCATGCGCAGGCCCCAAGAAACTGCCCGGCGACGATCAGCCGACGCTCAAGAGCCTGCAAGGGCGCACGGTCAGCGTCGATGTCGATCGCAAGGTGAAATCCGACGAGGCCAAGGCGCTCGCGGCTTATCAGGAATTCCTGAAGGCTGCGCCCAAGAGCGCTTATGTGCCCGATGCGATGCGCCGGCTCGGCGACCTCGAAATGGACAGCGCCGACAACCGCCTGGCCAATGGCGAGACCGGCCCCAACGGCGCGGCCGATTATCGCGCCGCGATCGCGCGCTATCAGGATTACCTCAAGGCCTATCCGAACGATCCGGGCAACGACCGCGTGTATTACCAGATGGCGCGCGCCTACGAGCAAGGCGGCGATCTCGACACCGCGCTCAAGACGCTCGATACGCTGGTGGCCAAGTATCCGAACACGCGCCATTACGAAGAAGCGCAATTCCGCCGTGGCGAGTTGTTGTTCACCATGCGCGACTACCCGAAGGCCGAGCAGGCCTATGCGACCTTGCTCGGCGGCAAGGTGCATACGCAATACCACGAGCGTGCGCTCTACATGCACGGCTGGTCCTTGTTCAAGCAAGGCCGCCTCGAGGACGCGCTGAAATCCTTCTTCGGTGTGCTCGACGCCAAGCTCGGCAACCGGGGGCAGAGCGCTCAAGGCGGCATGGGCCTCGACAGCATTCCGGGCCTGACGCGCGCCGATCGCGAACTCATCGAAGACACCTTCCGCGTGTCGAGCCTGAGCTTCGCGAATCTGCAAGGCGCGGAGTCGATTCCTCCCTACATCAATTCGACCGAGCGGCGCGATTACGCCTTCCGCGTCTATGAACAACTCGGCGAGCTTTACATCAAGCAAGAGCGTTTCAAGGACGCCGCCGACACCTTCGCCGCCTTCGCCCGTCTCGATCCGACGCATACCCAGGCACCGGTGATGCAGGCGCGCGTGATCGACATCTACCAGAGCAACGGCTTCGCCACCCTGGCGCTCGATGCCAAGAAGGATTACGTCGACCATTACGGCGTCAAGAGCGATCTGCGGCGGACCAACGAGGCGGCCTGGCAGAACGCGCAGCCGCTGGTCAAGACGCACCTGGCCGAGCTTGCGCAGCACTATCACGCGAGCGCGCAAAAGACCAAGAAGCCCGAGGACTACCAGGAAGCGGTGCGCTGGTATCGCGCCTATCTCGACAGCTTCCCCAACGACAAGGACGCCGCGCAGACCAACTTCCTGCTGGCTGATTTGTTGTACGAAGACGGGCAATTCAACCCGGCCCATTACGCCGAAGCCGCCGCCGAGTACGAGAAGACCGCCTACCGCTATCCGCTGCACGCCAAGAGCGCCGATGCCGGTTACGCGGCGCTGCTGGCTTACGCGCAACAAGAAAAGCGCGCGAGCGGCGAAGAACAAAAACGCATCCAGCGCGCGAGCGTCGACAGCGCTTTGCATTTCGCGCAGGCCTTCCGCGACGATCCGCGCGTGGCGCCGGTGCTGACCAATGCGGCCGAGAAGTTGTATGCGCAAGGCGATGGGTTGCGTGCAACCAGCGTGGCTGAACAAGTGCTGGCACTCAAACCACCGGCCAACGAAGCGCAGCGCCGTGTGGCCTGGACCGTGATCGCGCATACCGCCTTCGATCGCGGCGATTTCGCGCGCGCCGAGAAGGGCTATGGCGAAGTGCTCGCGCTGGCGCCGGCCAATGACCCGCAGCGCAAAGACCTGACCGAGCGCGCGGCCGCCTCGGTCTACAAGCAAGGCGAACAGGCGCGCAATGCCGGACGCCTTGCCGAAGCGGTCAAGCATTTCGAGCGCGTGGCCGCGGTCGCGCCCAATTCCAGCGTGCGCGCGACCGCCGATTACGACGCGGCCGCGGCGCTCATGACGCTCAAGGATTGGGAAGGTGCGACGCGCCTGCTCACCGATTTCCGCAGCCGCTATCCCAACCATCCCTTGCAAGACGAAGTCTCGAACAAGCTCGCAGTGGCCTACCTGGAGCAAGGGCAGTCGGGCAAAGCTGCGAGCGAATTCGAACGCGTGGCCGCAGCGAGCAAAGATCCGCAACGTGCACGCGCTGCACTTTGGCAAGCCGCCGAATTGCACGAAAAAGCCGGCGCGCGCAGCGCCGCCGCGAGCCACGCCACCCACGAACCTTGTCCCGGCGTAGCGGTCGCCGCTTGGCGCCGCCACACAAGCACTGCCGATCCGGCTACAACCGCCAGCGTTGCCGCCGCCTGCCGCAAGCCCAGGGTTTCACCGAGAAACAGCACCGCGCCCAACACCGCAAACAACGGCGCGGTGCTGCCGATGGCGCCCGCCGTGGTCGGCCCCAGACGGCGATTCGCCTCATACGCCAGCAGCGTAACCGACACCGGAAAAAACACACCCAGCGCGATGAAAACACCGGCGCCCGGCGTGTTCCAGCCTAGCAATGAATGTTGAGGACTGACCAGCAACATCAGCCAGAACAGTATGGCAGCGGACGAGATGCTGACTTTGGCGCCGGCGAGGCCTTCCATATGACGCAAGCCAAATTGCGTGGTGACCAGCGCCGCGGCGAACAGCACCGCGGCCAGGATGGGTTTCGTGATCGTGAAGCGATTCGCAGTCATGGGGGTCTCCTCCTTCAGGTCGCACATGATAGCCGCCCCTGCCGCCAATCACCATGTGGGCAACCCCGTGCGGCGGACAGTCGGTGCTGCCATACTGGGCGCAGGCC
>CAXBRX010000425.1:0-2989 GCA_963977835.1 uncultured Derxia sp. | reverse complement strand
TGGCGGCATAGAACTGCGCCCCCTTCAACCCAAAGAAAACCCGTGCCAAGCCAACCCCGAGCAGCAAGAGCGCCGTGCCGCCGTAGAACAGGTCGTAGCGCGCAAGGCGCTGGGCATTGACGGCATCGGCCGGCCCGCGCAGCAAAGCCCATTGCGCCATCAACAGACCAACCAGGCCGAAGGCGAAGAAGTGATGAAAAATCGCAAGTGTCGCGTCGAGTGCCATCGTTCAGTCCAGGTCGGGCAACAGCAGCGGCCTCGGGATGAGGGCGGCCGACAGCCTCAGCGCGCGGGCGCCCGAGACGCGTCGGTCCAGCGTGCGGCGGCCGCATCGTCGGATTCGCGGGCATCGACCCAGCGCTCGCCATCGGGCGTGCGCTCCTTCTTCCAGAACGGCGCCTCGGTCTTGAGGTAATCCATGATGAATTCGCACGCCGCAAAAGCATTGCCGCGATGTGCGGCTGTCACGGCCACGAGCACGATCTGATCGCCCGGCGCGAGCGCGCCGACGCGATGGATCACCAATGCATCGATGAGTTCCCAACGCGCTTTGGCATCGGCGCAGATCGCGTCCAATGCCTTTTCGGTCATGCCCGGATAATGTTCGAGCGTCAGGCCGTGCACGCCGACCGCCTCGTTGAGATCGCGCACCGTGCCGACGAAGACCGCCACCGCGCCGACCCGCGCATCGCCGGCACGCAATTGCGCCACCTCGCGACTCAAGTCGAAATCCTCGGTCTGGACGCGCGCCGGCATGGCATCCCCTCAATGTTTGGACGGCGGATCGAGTTCCGCCCATAGCTTCTTGCGCGGACATTTATCCACGTCGGGCGTGCTTTGCTCGTCCATGCAATAGAACGCGACGCGGCCGACGCGTTCGATGTCATGGCCCTGCCCTTGCGCCACCTTGAACGCCTCGATGCGATTGGGTTCGTGGGAGATCACCAGGAAATGACAGGTGCCGCTGGCCGAGCGCACACAACCCAGCGTGAGGACCTTGCCGGAAATCGTGATGCGCACCGCTTCGTCGACCGGCGCGGTCTTGGGCGCTGGCTCGACGAGCTTGCGCACCGGCTCGGGCATGCGGTCGCAGGCCGTAAGCACGGCCAGCAAAGCGATCCCGGTCAACGCCGACAACAGACTCAGCGCGCGCATCTCAGCCCCCCGTCACCGGCGGAAAGAACGCAACTTCAGCGTCCGGCACCAGCGAGGTTTCGGGCGCAGCCATGACTTGGTTGAGCGCCGCGCGCACATTGCGCCCCGGCGCCAGTCCGCGCGCGTACGCATCGCCGCGCGCGCACAACTCGGCACGCAATTCAGCGATGGTGCGCGCATCGGTCTCGACGACTTCGTGCTCGACGCCCAGCGCTTCACGCAAGGCCGCAAAGTAGAGCAATCGAATCTTCATAGGAGGAAGTCCGCAAACGCGATGAAATCGACAGCGTCGCCGCGCTGGATCGCCTGCCCGGGTGCATTCTCGACGAAGCCATCGGCCCAGACCGCCGAGGTGAGCACGGCCGCGCTTTGACTCGGATACAGATCGAGCCCGCCCTCGGCATTGAGCCGCACGCGCAGATACTCCTGGCGCCGATCGGGCTTGCTCCAATCGAAGTCCGCACGCATGCGGCGTCGCACCGGTTCCAGCGTCTTCGGATCGCAGCCTTGCAAGGCGCGCACGAACGGCCGCACGAACAACAAGAAGGTGACGAAGGACGAGACCGGATTGCCCGGCAGCCCGATGAAATACGCGGCACGGCCGCTGCGTTGAAGCGCATTGCCGATCTCGCCGAACGCGAGCGGCTTGCCGGGCTTGACCGCGATCTGCCAGAGCGCGAGCCGGCCGATCGCCTCGACCGCCGGACGGACATGGTCCTCGTCGCCGACCGACATGCCGCCGCTCGTCACGATCAGATCGGCATCGAGGGCCGCCGCGCGCAATGCGTCGATGGTGGCTTCGCGCCGGTCGCGCACGATGCCGTAATCCTTGACCTCACAACCGAGCCGCGCGAGCCAGGCACGCAACACGAAGCGATTCGAGTTGTAGATGGCGCCGGGCCGCAGCGGCTCACCGGGCATGGCGAGTTCATCGCCGGTGAAGAAGGTGGCGACGCGCACGCGGCGCCGCACCGGCAATTCGGCGAAACCGACGCTGGCCGCCAATCCCAACGCCTGAGGAGTGAGCCGTGCGCCGGCCGAAAGAATCATCGTGCCCTGCGCGATGTCTTCGCCGATGGGGCGCACCCATTCGCCTGCGGGTGGTGCATGACGGATCAACACCTGGTCGCCGTCGGCCGTCGTCTGCTCTTGCATCACGACCGCGTCGGCGCCGTCGGGCACCATGGCGCCGGTGAAAATGCGTGCCGCGGTTCCGGGCTGCAGCGCGCGTGCCACCTGCCCAGCCGGAATGCGTTGCACCACCGGCAGCTGCACCGGTTGCGCCTCGCTCGCGCCTGCGCAATCGGCGGCGCGCACCGCATAGCCGTCCATCTGCGTGCAGCGCATGCGTGGCACGTCGAAGGGGCTGATCAAATCCTGCGCCAGGACGCGGGCATCGGCATCGAAAGTGCTGATGCGTTCCTCGCCGGCCACGGGCTCGGCCGCGCCGAGCAACAGGTCGAGCGCTTCGCGCACGCTGAGCATCGAAGGTCTGGTCATCGACGGTTGAGTTAGAAGTGCAGTGCCGACACGGGGCTTGCGTGCTGGAGCACGAAGGCGGCAATGTCTTCCGGCTGCGAGAGTTGCAACATCGGAAGTGTGCATCCTTCGGGCCCGAGTCCATCGATCGCCACACCGACGATGGTGTCATCATAGGGATAACGTGGAGGCTGTCCGACCGCGCCGCGCCAGACTTCGAGCTTGGGGATGGGCGCGCGGCGATAGCCTTCGACGAGCACCAGATCGACGGGCGTCATGCGCGCGAGCTGCGCCTTGAGTTCGGGTTCCTGATCGCCGCGCAATTCATGCATGAGCACCCAGCGAGCGCCGCCCG
>CAXBRX010000424.1:0-2990 GCA_963977835.1 uncultured Derxia sp. | reverse complement strand
GGTGAAGCATTCCCCGGCTATGGGATTGTAAACCACCGCCGCGATAGGCTGCGTCTTTGCCACCAGCGCGGTGCAGATGGTGAAATGCGGCTTGTGTTTTACGAATGCGACAGTGCCGTCTATCGGGTCCACCACAAACACCCGTTCCTTGGTCAGCCGCGAGGGATCATCCACGCTTTCTTCCGACAGCCAGCCATAGCCGGGCCGCGCCGCCAGCAGCGTCTGTTTCAGGAACGCGTCAATCGCCAGATCGGCTTCGGTGACGGGTTCGGGAGGCGGGTTCATTTGACGATGCGCAGTGCGCCGGTGGAGATACGTTGCGCGGGCGAGGTGTCGCCGATCCAGCCGCGTAGCCGTTCGCGTGCCCGCGCCAGCCGCGACATCACGGTGCCGATCGGCACACCGAGGGCCTGGGCGGCTTGGGCGTAGCTGAATTCCTCGACGCTGACGAGCAGCAATACCGCGCGTTGTTCATCGGGCAGGCGATCGACCAGACGCAGGATGTCTTGTGCCAGCAGCGGATCGCTGGATGGCGCCGGATGTTCGTCGAGCGCGGCATCGCCATCCGATCTGCTCAAAGGATCCTGCCGGCGTTTCTGGCCGATGAAGAGGTTGTGCATGATCGTGAACGTCCAGGCGCGCAAATCGGAATCCAGGGCGAATTGCGCCTGCCGATGCCAGGCGCGCTCGAGCGTGTCCTGGACCAGATCGTCGGCCGCCCAGGCATCGCGCAGCAAAGCGCGCGCGTAACGACGCAAGGCCGGCACCAGGGCCAGCAATTGGTCGCCATCGAGCCGCGGGCGGTCGTGCATCGGACGCATGCCGGGCGGTGTGTTCAGGGCCGCGCCACGTGCCAGACGCCATTGAATCCGTCGCCCGATTGCTCGCCGGGCGCCTTGTCTTTTGCCCAGCGATACAGCGGTTTGCCGTGATAGGCCCATTGCCGGCTGCCGTCGTCGCGCATGACGAGGCTCCAGGGGCCGGCCGCGGTCGCGTCGGCGGGGGCGGTCAAGGGCGGCCAGTTGGCGGCGCATGGCCCGTTGCACACCGAACGGGCACTGCCGGCGGTATCGCGATCGAAGGTGTAAAGCGTCATGCCTTGGGCGTCGACGAGCATGTCCCCGTGCGCGCTCGCCGGGGCGGCCGTGGGCATGGCTGCCGGCATGGCGGTGCCGGAGGTTTGGCTCCGTGGCATGTCGTAGCCGCTGCAGGCGCTCAAGGCGACGGCTGCGACCAAGGCATAAGGCGTGAAACGGTTCATGGCGACCTCCCGGAGTGACGTGGCAATGCCTGATGAACGTCGCCGTGGCCCGCCTTATTCCCCATTGAGGCCAAGTGATTGATTTCGGTAGGGATTGTGGCCGGTTTGCGGCTATAATCCGCGCCTGCCCGTTTTTGGACGGGTGCACGGTGCGCGAAGGAGATCGGCTCTTTCGGCTCCGCAAGTGTGATTCAGGAGAGTTTTGCCATGGCTGTTGCCAGTATCGACAAGGCGGCTATTGTTGCCGCCAACGCTCGTGCCGCGAACGACACGGGTTCCCCCGAAGTGCAGGTTGCCTTGCTGACCGCTCGGATCAATGAACTGACCGACCACTTCAAGGCGCACATGAAGGATCATCACAGCCGCCGTGGTTTGCTGCGCATGGTGTCGCGCCGCCGCAAGCTGTTGGATTACCTCAAAGGCAAGGACGCGAGTCGTTATCGTGCCCTGATCGAGAAACTCGGTCTGCGCAAGTAATTTTGGGGCCGCGAATGCTCGCTGAGCCTGCGATGGAAACCGCCGTCGCAGGCTCTTTGCATTTTCGCGCGGCCCAATCGGTTGCTGGTGGTGCGAACTGCGGCGCACGGAATTCCGCAGGCCATTGAAAGGTGAATAGCGTGTTCAACAAAGTAACCAAGACGTTCCAGTACGGCCAACACACGGTGACGCTGGAGACCGGCGAAATCGCCCGCCAGGCGAGTGGCGCGGTGCTCGTCAACATGGATGATTCGGTCGTGCTTGCGACGGTGGTCGCACGCAAGGACGCGAAGGCGGGGCAAGACTTCTTCCCGCTGACCGTCGACTACATCGAAAAGACCTATGCCGCGGGCAAGATTCCCGGCGGCTTCTTCAAGCGCGAAGGCAAGCCCAGCGAAAAAGAAACGCTGACCTCGCGCCTGATCGATCGTCCGATCCGCCCGCTGTTCCCCGAAGGCTTCTACAACGAAGTCCAGGTCGTGGTGCATGTGATGTCGGTGAATCCGGAAGTCGATCCCGACGTCCCCGCCATGATCGGCGCCTCGGCGGCGCTCGCCGTGGCCGGCATTCCGTTCAATGGCCCGATCGGCG
Organism: uncultured Derxia sp.; assembly: GCA_963977835.1. Lineage (GTDB taxonomy): Bacteria > Pseudomonadota > Gammaproteobacteria > Burkholderiales > Burkholderiaceae_E > CAXBRX01. Next base: position 661 of record CAXBRX010000424.1, on the reverse strand, counting down.
CTGCGCGCGTGGGCTATGTCGACGGCCAGTATGTGCTGAACCCGACCAAGGCCCAGCTCGAGAATTCCAAACTCGATCTGGTGGTCGCCGGTACCGAACAAGCGGTGCTGATGGTCGAATCCGAAGCCGATCAACTGCCCGAAGACGTGATGCTCGGCGCCGTGGTGTTCGGTCATGACCAGATGCAGACCGCCATCAACGCCATTCACGAACTGGTGCGCGAAGGCGGCAAGCCGGCCTGGGAATGGTCGGCGCCGCTCAAGAACGACGCCCTGATCATCCGCGTCAAGCATTTCGGCGAAGCCGCGCTGCGCGAAGCCTATGGCATTCGCCAAAAGCAAGAACGCAGCAGCCGCATCAACGCGATCTACACCGACGTGAACGCCAAGCTGGCGGAAGAAGCGGCGGCGATCGGCGGCAAGGCCCCCGATGCGGTCGAAGTCGGCAACATCCTGTTCGAGATCGAATCCAAGATCGTGCGCGGCCAGATCCTCGACGGCGAGCCGCGCATCGACGGCCGCGATACCCGCACCGTGCGTCCGATCGCGATCCGCTCCAGCGTGCTGCCGCGCACTCACGGTTCGGCGCTGTTCACCCGTGGTGAAACCCAGGCGCTGGTCGTGGCCACGCTCGGCACCAAGCAAGATGAACAAATCATCGA
>CAXBRX010000423.1:0-2993 GCA_963977835.1 uncultured Derxia sp. | reverse complement strand
ACGACGTCGAGGAGATACGCCGCGCGGCGCAGGGCATGAGCGTCACCGCGTTCCTGCACAAGCCGGTCACGCCTTCGCAGCTTTATAACGCGTTGGCCGAGTGCCTCGTGCAGCCACGTCGCTCCGATGACGCGATGCAGATGCCGGTGCGCCCGAGCGCTGCCGCCGAAGTACGGCCGGCACCCCCCGCGACCGAGGGGGCGCCGACGACACCGGGCGCCAAGGTGCCAGCCAATCTGCGTGGGCTGCGCGTGCTCGTGGTCGAGGACAATGTGGTCAATCAATTCGTCGCGACCGAAGTCCTGGGCGAACTCGGGCTGCAGGTCGAGATTGCGGGCAGTGGCCGTGAGGCGATCTCCATGGTGCGCACGAGCGCTTTCGACCTCGTGCTCATGGATGTGCAGATGCCCGAAATGGACGGGCTGGCCACGACCCGAGCGTTGCGCAGCCTGCCCGAAGGCAAGGTGATACCGATCATCGCAATGACCGCCAGCGCTCTCGAAGAAGACAGCGAACGTTGTCTGGCGGCGGGCATGGACGCGTTTCTGAGCAAGCCCATCGACGAGGAGCGCTTGATCGAGGTCGTGACGACGACCATGCGCGCGCGCATGGCGGCAGGTTGACGCATCAACGCCGTGTCGGCACCGCGCAGTCCGGCGGCACCCCGGGCAGATTGCCGTTGCGCAACAACGCCAGATTCACCCCGGCCTGCATTTCGTTCGGATCGAGCCGCAGCGCTTGCACAAAATGCATGCGGGCCGTATCGAGGCGGCAGGCGCGCGCATAGGCATAGCCCAGGTTGTTGTGTGCGCGGGCCATGTTCGGCGAATGGATGATCACGTCTTCCCAGAACGCGATCTCGTCGGCATAGACCCGGTTGCGCGCGAAGGTGAGCGCGGCCAACACACTCATGACGAGTGCGAGTACCGTGTGGCGCGCGCGGCATGCCAGCACCTGTGCAAGCCATAGGCCCAGCGCCCAGGCCGGACCGATCAGCGCGAGGTACAACTGGCGATCGTTGGCCACATCCAGGCGCGGCAGCACCGAATTCGTCGGCGCCAGCCAGAGCAGAAACCACAGAAGCGCAAAGCCCGCCGCATGCTGACGGCGCCACGCGGCCAAGCCCAGGATCAGCAGCGCCGCCCAGCCGGTGAGCACCAGCACGGAGATCGGGTCCGCCGTCGTGATCACCGGCAGATCGGGATCGGCGTTGAGTCGATCGACACGCAGCAATTGACCTGCGAGATAGACGATGGCGCGGCCTTGGGTCAGCAACGCCGCCCAGGGCGTGCGCGCGTCGAGGCTGGTCGCAAGCAGATCGCGATAGCGCGGCAACGCGAACGCAAGCGCGATCGCGGCCAGCGCGATCAGCCAGTGCGCGCGCGTCGCGCGCCAGACTTGGGGCCGGCGCAGGTCGGGCACGATCATGCGCAGGCACAAGCACAGCGCCAACGGCAGCACCACGGCGTATTCCTTGCACAGCAAGGCCAGTGCGAACGCAAGCAGCGATAACCACGCCAACCACCGGCGCGACGCATCGATTCGTGCCGCCAGCCAGGTCGCGAGCGAGATGAGGATGAAAAAAGCGCACAAGGAGGTCGAGCGACCCGAGACATAGGTCACCGCCTCGGTCTGGGCCGGATGCAAGGCGAAGACGATCGCGGCGAAGAATGCGGCGCTGCGCATGCGATCGCGCATCGCCGCATCCGGCGTATCGCGTGTGCCGGCATAGCCGTTCCCCAGGCGATCGAAAACCCAGAACACCAGCGCGGTATTGGCCAGATGCAGCAGGTCGTTCACCAGTCGAAAGCCGGTCGGTCCTGGATCGATCAGATGGTTCAGCGTGTAGCTGAGCTTGAGCAAAGGACGAATCGAAGGCAGGGCATCGAACCAGGCGCGCAGACTGTGCACTGGCGTGTAATTCACGATCACATTCCAGTCGTCGAACTGGAACGCGCTGCGTAACGCGGCGCCGTAGGCGAGCACGCAGGCGAGCAAGAGTGCGGCCGCGCCCAGGACTTCAGCGCGGCGCTTCACGCAAGGCCTCGTCGGCAAGAATGACCGTGCTCCACCACCGGTTGGGCGCACCGAGCAACACGACGAAGACTTCGGTGCCCTGGCGCCGCACATGCGCGATCACGCATTTGCCCGCGAGCTTGGTCTGTCCGGTCTTCACGCCGTCTGCGCCGTCATAGCGGTCGAGCAAGGCATTGCTCGATCGGTAGGCGAGGCGCCGGCCGCGATCGGTCGTCACCCGGCCTGCGCGCAAGGCGACGATGCGCGCGAATTCGGGCACATGCATGGCCGCCTGGGCCAGGCGCAACAGATCGTTGGGCGTGGTGTATTGCGTCGGATCGTCGAGCCCGCACGGGTGCGCAAAATGCGAATGCGCCATGCCCAGTGCCGCGGCGCGCGCATTCATGCGGGCGACGAAAGTCTGCAGATCGCCGCCACCCGCGTGTTCAGCGAGTGCCATGCAGGCATCGTTCGCCGATGGCACCAAGGCCGCTTCGAGCAATTGGCGCGCTTGCACGCGCTCGCCGACGCGCAAGCCCAGGCGCGAACCGTCCACGCCCGCGGCGCGCGCGCTGACGTTCACCCAGGCATCGGGCCGCCAATCGCCGTCGAGCAGAACCAGCGCCGTCAGCACCTTGGCCAGCGAGGCCGGCTGATGCGGATCGTCCGCGTGGCGCGCCCAGCGCACCGTGCCGTCGACGGCCACCACATAGGCGTCGCCGACGCGCGGAAACAGATCGACCGGCGCTGCCGCGGCCGTGAGGCTGGCGGCGATGGCGCACGCGACGATGCAGTGCCTGAGCAAGCCGAGCATCGCCGCGCGGGCCGATGGCGGTTCAGCGGAACAGACCTTTGAGCAGTTCCTTGCCCTTGCTGACGGCATCGTCGGTCACGCTCTTGGTGGCGGGCGCCGCCGCGGCGGGCTTGGTGTTCGCATCGTCCTCGGCTTGCATTGCGCCGTGGCTGCCATAGGCCGA
>CAXBRX010000422.1:0-3049 GCA_963977835.1 uncultured Derxia sp. | reverse complement strand
CAGCGCGACGATTACGAAGCCGTCATCCGCAACAACATGATCGCCCCTTATGCCTTGCTCGCAGCGGCCACGCCCGTGATGCGCGAACAAGCCAAGCATGGCCGCATTCCGGGCAGCATCGTCAATCTGGTCGCCACCGCCGGCTTCATCGGCAATTACGGGCAGGCGGCCTATGCGGCGTCCAAGGGCGGATTGATCGGCCTGACGCGCGTGGTGGCGATGGACATGGCCGGCGCCGGCGTGACCTGCAACGCGGTCGCCCCGTTCGCGGCGACCCGCGTCACGCAAAGCATGCAGCCCACCAACGAAGTGCAGCGCGAATCGCGCGAGCACGCGCTCAAGGTGCCGGCCAGTTATGTGGCGAACCTGGTGGCCTTTTTGTGCACCACCTATGCCTCGCGCATTTCGGGGCAGTTGTTCGGCGTGCGCGCCCGCGAAGTGTTTTTGTACCACCCGCCCGCGCCCGAGATGACCATCTTCACGCATCCGGGCGGTTTCGACGCCGAGCAGTACGCGCAATTCATGCAAAGCCTGCGCGGCAAATATGCCGATCTGCGCACCGATGTCGAAGTGTTCAACATCGACCCGATTCTTTGAACCATAAAAAAACTGGAGACCGCATGACCCTCGAATACGTCCTCACGCCGCCTGTGCAAGCCGCCGTGCCGGTGGCCGGCAGCAGCGCCTTTTATGCCGTCCATCGCATTTATTGCGTGGGCCGCAATTACGCCGATCACGCCAAGGAAATGGGCTTTGATGAACGCGAGGCGCCGTTCTTCTTTTCCAAGCCCGCCGACGCCGTGCTGCCGGTGTTGCCGGGGCAGGTTGGGGCCATGCCGTATCCGGGCCAGACCAGCAACCTGCATCACGAGATCGAACTCGTGGTCGCGATCGGCAGCGCGGGCCGCAACATCGCCGTGGCCGATGCGCCCAAGCACATCTACGGCTACGCGGTCGGGCTCGACATGACCCGGCGCGATCTGCAATTCGCGCTGCGCGACAAAGGCCGCCCATGGGATGTGGCCAAAGGCTTCGACGCCTCGGCGCCGATCGGGCCGATCCATCCGCGCAGCGCCGTGGGCGCCATCGATGCCGGACGCATCCACCTGAACGTCAACGGCGCCAAGCGCCAGGACAGCGACGTGTCCAAGCTCATCTGGAGCGTGGCCGAAACCATCGCCCATTTGTCGACCTACTTCGAGTTGCAAGCCGGCGACCTGATTTACACCGGCACGCCCGAAGGCGTGGGCGCCGTCGTGAAGGGCGATCTGATGGAAGGCGGCATCGACCGCCTGGGCACCCTGGCGGTGCGCATGGTCTGAGGAGCGCGAGCATGCTGAAGCTCTACAACTATTTTCGATCTTCGGCCGCGTACCGGGTGCGCATCGCACTCAACCTCAAAGGCCTGCCTTACGAATACTGCGCGGTGCATCTGACGCGCGACGGCGGCGAACAACTCGGCGCCGCCTACCGCGCGATCAGCCCCGACGCCGTCGTGCCCACCTTGCAGGATGGCGACGCCTTCATTCAGCAGTCGCTCGCGATCTGCGAATACCTCGACGAACTCCATCCCGAACCGCCCTTGCTGCCGGGCAGTGCGCTCGACCGCGCCCATGTGCGCGCGCTCGCGCTCACGATCGCGTGCGAGATCCATCCGCTCAACAATCTGCGCGTGCTCAAATACCTCAAGCACAGCGTGGGCGCGAGCGAAGACGCCAAGACCGCCTGGTACCAGCATTGGGTCGAGCAAGGCCTGGCCAGCGTCGAAGCCATGCTCGCGCGCAGCGGCAAGGCCGGCCGCCATTGCCTGGGCGATCTGCCCACGCTCGCCGACCTTTGCCTGGTGCCGCAGATCTTCAACGCCCAGCGCTTCGATTGCCGGCTCGACCATGTGCCGCAGGTGATGCGCATCTACGAGCATTGCATGGCGCTCGACGCCTTTGCCAACGCAGCCCCCGCACGCCAGCCCGACGCCGAATAACCCATTCTCAAACCCGCCATGCTCGCCTTGTTCGCTTCCGCCTTCGGTATCGGTCTCGTCTTCAACGCCGCCCCCGGCCCGGTGTTTGCCGAGACCATACGGCGCGGCCTGCGCGGCGGCTACGGCGCCGGTTTGCGCGTGCAATTCGGCTCCTTGATCGGCGATGCATCGTGGGCGCTGCTCGGCCTCATGGGCATCGGCCTGCTCGTGCAGCAGGATTACCTGCGCGTGCCGATCGGCATCGCGGGCGCGCTCTACCTCGCCTGGCTGGGCGTGGGCGCGTGGCGCGATGCGCATCGTGAATTCGAGATCGGCGAAGAGCCGACCGAGCTTGCCTCGCACGGCGCCTTCGGCTCGGGCGCGCTGCTTTCGGTGACCAATCCGCAAAACATCGCGTATTGGGCCGCGCTGGGCTCGGCCATGGGCGCGGTGGGCCTCAAGGCGCCGACGCTCGGCGATTACGGCGTGTTCTTCGGCGGCTTCATGGCCGCCTCGGTGCTTTGGTGCTTCGTCTGCGCGGGCCTGGTCGAAATGTTCCGCCGCAAGGCCGGCGCGCGCTGGGCGCGCGCCACCTACCGGCTATGCGCCATCGCCTTCTTTGCGCTCGCGCTCGCGGCGCTGCGCGACGTCTGGCGCGAATGGCCGGCGCATCGGTCTGCGCCGCAGGCGGTTGAGCGGACCGCCGCGGAGGCGCGTTTGCCTACCTGAGCGAGTAGCCGAATCGACTGCGGTGGTGGTGGATTGGTGTGGGCTGGATTGGCACGGCGTTTAATGCTGCCAATATGAGCTGGCTGTTGGCGCGGAGCGAGGAAACACGCCGCTTTCGGGCTACAAGCGGGGGAATGGTTATCGGCGGCTGCTCGGTTTAATCTGCAGCTTTGATAGATAAATGACGTTAGGCACCAGGAACCCCATGCGACTCGTCGCCTTCATAACTCTTTTGTTGCTCTCCATGTCAATCCAAGCTGGTAACTTCTTTCCTCCTGAGTACAAGACTTTTCCGTTCAAGGAAGGCGATCTGCTGGTGAGCAAAAGGAGCAACGGAAAGTTCTCCGTCAACAAGATCCT
>CAXBRX010000421.1:0-3053 GCA_963977835.1 uncultured Derxia sp. | reverse complement strand
AGGGTACCCCTTGCAATTGGCCATTGAGCGCGTAACTCCACTGGTGATAGGGACACACGAATTCTTTGGCGTTGCCATGGCGCTCACGGCAAAACGCCATGCCGCGATGAGCACAGATGTTTTCCACCACATGAATCTGCCCGTCTGCGGCCCGAACCATGATGACGGAGCGCTCACCGATTTTGGTTCGTTTGAAGTCACCCGGGTTGGGTATTTCGGCCTCCAGCCCCACATAAGACCAGTGCCCGCGATAAAAAAACCGCTCCATTTCCCGCTGGTGCAATTCGGCGCCGGTGTAAACGGCAAAAGGGATGCGACTGGTTCCTTCAGACTCCCAGGCAACGGGTTGTTCGGACATGGGAGCTCCGTTTTGGGTCGGGCCAACGGCTGCTTACTGCAGCGGGCCTTTCAAGGCTTCAGGGATGGGCAGGGGCATGACCGGGATGCCCTCTTCCAGCAACTCGCGGGTTTCTTCGGCAGAGACCTGTCCACGAATTTGTTTTTGTTCGGTTTCGCCGTAGTGGATCTTGCGGGCTTCCTCGGGAAACTTCTCGCCGACATCCTCGGCATTGGCCTTGATGGCGCTCACCGCCTCGCGCAGCTTCGCCATCACCTGCTTCTGCGCCATGTCCATGGCAACCGCCCGCTTCTCGTCCTGGCGGCGCGCCGTCGAGACCGAGTTGCGCACGCGTCGCCGCGACCGCGGCCGGATCGGCCTGCAGCCCCATCATCTGACGCACCGGATCGCCGGGCACGACCTGGACCACGATGAAGATGAGCGCGGTCGCGATCAGCAAGGTCCCGGCCAACGCGAGCACCCGCCGTATCATCCAGAGCGCGCCGTGATGGCGCCAGGCGATGACGCCGAGTTGCGCGCACACGACCAGCGCGAGCGCGCCGAGCAAAGGCGTGAGCCAGGCGACCAGCGACGAGCTGCCCGCACTCGCGGTTTGCGGCTCATCGACCCAGACCGACGCCATCTCGGTGCCGTCGATCACGCCGCCGATTTTCAGGCCGTGCACGCGCGCATCGGCCACACCGAGCTTGGGGTACTGGAACAAAAAGCCGTTGATCGCTTCGTCGGCGATCTGATGCTGCAAGGTTTGCAACAGCCGCGTGCGTTGCGCGGCATCTGCCGTGTCGTCGAGCGCGGCCAGGGTCGCCTTGATGGCCGGGCGCGCGCCGCCGAAGTAATAATCGTCGCGGCCATAAATGTCGTAATCGAGCGGCTCGGCATGGGCGACGATGCTGAGGTCGAAATCATGGCGCACGAAAACCTGGTCGATCCATTGCGCCCATTCGAGGTTCTCGATGCGCACACGGATACCGGCTTCGGCGAGCTGGGCCGCGACGATCTCGCCACTGCGCCGCGCATAGGCCGGCGGTGGCAGTTTGAGCGTGAGCGCAAAGCCCTCGGGCAGCCCGGCCTCGGCCAGCAAGGCACGCGCGCGTGTCGGGTCGTGGGCGTACTGACCCGTGAGGTCGACATAGGCCGGGTTCTGCGGCGGGAAATGACTGCCGATGGCCTGGCCGTAACCGTACATCGCGCCATCGATGATGGCCCGACGGTCGAGCGCATGCGCAATCGCGCGCCGCACCGCGAGCCGGTCGAACGGCGGCTTGCGGTTGTTGATGGACAGAATCACTTCGCCTTCGGTGAGGCTCGTCTGCACCGCAAAGCGCGGATCGGCCTTGAATTGCGCGATGTTCTCGGGCGCCGGAAAGTTCGGGAAGACATCGACATCGCCGGCCATCAAGGCCGCGTAAGCGGCCGACGGATCGCCGATGAATTTGAACACCACTTGTTCGAGCCGCGCACACGGCCCCCAATACCCGTCGTAACGTTCGAGCACCACCCGATCGCCGCGCCGCCATTGCGCAAACCGGAACGGACCGGTGCCGACGGGCGCGCTCGCATTGGTCGCGGCGGATGCCGGAGCGAGCATCGCGAAGGCCGGCATCGCGAGGCTTTGCAGCAGGCCGCCCGCGCGATGCGCCAACACCACGCGCAGCGTGAGCGGATCGATGACTTCGACCGCGCGCACCGCGCCGAGCAAAGACTTTTGCGGATTGGTCGAATCGGCCGCGCGGGCGCGATCGAGCGTGAATTTGACGGTCTGCGCATCGAAGGGCGTGCCGTCATGAAAGCGCACGCCGGGGCGCAACGTGAAGGTATAGGCCAGGCCGTCGGGGGCGATGCGCCAGGCGCTCGCGAGGCCGGGCACGATCGAAGCATCGGGCGCGAGGCGCACCAGGGTTTCGAACACATTGCCGTAAACCACTTCGGCGATCGCGGTCGAGGCGGCCGCGCTCGGATCGAGGATGGGCGGTTCGAGCTGGGTGCCGATGTTGATGACATCGCGCGCCTGCACCGCGCCGGTCCAGCACGCGAGCACACACAACCAAGCCGCCAGCCAGCACCGCGTCACGCAGCCTCCGTGAGCAGGCCCCAGGCCGCGAGCGCCATCACCTTGGCCGATGCGACCATGTCGGCGATCACCACGTATTCATCGGGTTGGTGGGCAAGATCGAGAATGCCGGGGCCGTAGGCGATGCATTCATGCAGGCGGCCGATGCGGTCGATGTGCTTTTGGTCGTAAGTGCCGGGCGAGCAGACGAATTGCGCCTCGCGGCCGAGCACCGCCTGCACCGCGCTCGCGGTGGTGCTCGCCACCGGCCCCTCACGGTCGGTGAGCGTGGGTTCGACCGAGAACAATTCGCGCAGGCGGTAATCGAAGCCTGGACGTTCGCGCGCGAGGTCGTCGTCCCGCCGGGCCAACTCCTCGCGGAGCGATTCCAGTTCCTTCGACACGTGCGCGTCGGCGGCCTGCCGTTCGTCGCTCGATGCCTGCTGTTCCGCGCGGAGCCGCTCTTGCAGGCGAATCAGTTCGGCGTCGACCGACGAGACCTCCAGCTGTGCCCGCAGGACGTCCTGCTGGCTGGCTTTGCCGGCCCGGAACTTGGCCTCGGCGATCTCCACGAACTCGTCGAGCGACTTGCGTTCGTCGGCGGTGATCCGCAAGGCCTGCTCGATGAAGTACAACTCGTAGTAC
>CAXBRX010000420.1:0-3059 GCA_963977835.1 uncultured Derxia sp. | reverse complement strand
CCTCCCGTGACGCAGCCGGTGCCGCCTGCGCCCATCGCGCCGCCGGTGCCGGCACCGCCAGGCGATACGCCCGCGCCGCCGATGGACATGATGGCCCAGATCAATGCGGCCCGGCAGCGCCGCCGCGAGGCGGCAGGCCCGGTGCCCGCGCCAGACGCGCCGCCTACCGAGGATCAGCGCGCGATGGGCAATGCGCTGCGCAATCTGCGCTCGTTGACGCCTGGGCAGAACGAAGGCACGAATGGGGTGTTTTCCATCACGCGGGTCGGATATACGAGCGCCGACTTCACGTTCCGTGGCTGGAACACGAATTTCCAGCGCAATTGGAACGAGACCATCACGGTCGAGCGTGGTAACAATCCCGACATCCAGCTCGCAGTGGTGCGCAAGATGATCGAGATCATCCGCCGCTACGAAACGCGCGATTTCCACTGGGAATCACCCCGGCTCGGCCGTACCGTGATGCTGAGCGCCCGCCAGGAAGACACCGTCGGTCTCGAAGACTTCCTGCTCAAGGAATTCTTCCCCGAATACCGCCGGCAATGACGGTTCCGCATGCCCGGTCCGGCTGTCGAAACGGCGAATTCGCCGGTCGCTCTGGCGTTGTTCTGCGCGCCTGACGCGGCGAATTCCCAACATGATGATGCTTCGGGTCGCCTACAATCGCCGCCCGTTGCCGCGCGTTTCGCTACGCGCCGGATTCGGATGCAAGGCCGGATGAGGGTAGTGCCATGTCAGTCATCGCCATCGTCAATCGCAAAGGCGGCGCCGGGAAATCGACGCTCGCCACGCACATCGCAGGCTATCTGGCTGCGAGTGGGCATGAGGTCATGCTCGGCGATGTCGACAAGCAGCAGTCTTCGCGTTACTGGCTGAGCCTGCGCAACGAACGCCAGGCGCTGATCCACGGCTGGACCATCGACGAACGCAACTTCGCGCGGCCGCCCGCGGGCGTCAAACATGTGGTGCTCGACACGCCGGGCGGCTTCCAGGGCCTTGGGCTGATGAAGGTCGCGATGTATGCCGACGCGATCCTGATGCCGGCCACGTCGTCGGTGTTCGATCGCCAATCGGCCGCCGATTGCCTGAAGGAGCTGCGCACCTTGCCGCGCGTCGTGACCGGCAAATGCCGCATCGCCTGCGTCGGCATGCGCATCGACGCACGGACCAAGAATGCCGAGGCGCTGGCCGCCTGGGCCAATGAAATGTCGATTCCGTTTCTGGGTGCGATCCGCGCCGCCACCGCCTACACACGCTGTCAGGAACAAGGCCTATCCTTGTTCGACTTCCCCGCCGACAAGGTGGCCGACCATTTGAAAGACTGGCAACTCGTCACCGAATGGGTCGACCGCATCCTGGCGGCAGACCAGGTCCAGGCCGAGCGCGCTCCGCCGCGGCCCACGTCGCGCGTGGTGGCGTCCATCGTGCCGCACAGCGTGCGCGCCGCACAAGGCTGAGGCCGGCCCGGAATTTGCGCTTTCCACGCAGGATCGATCGCCTGCCGGTTCGATGTGTCAAACCGGGACAGGTGGCGCTGCATTTCGTCACGATCGTTCCGCGTGCTGTCCACCGAGACCATTCCAACGAAACATCGAGGAGAAAGAACAGAACATGCTTGCCAATCAAACCTTTGGATTCTTCACCCCGACCGTCGCCTTGATGGGCGTCGGCTGCGCGCAGGAAACCGGCATTCAGGCCAAGGCGCTCGGCGCCAAGCACGTGTTTTTGTGCACCGACGTCGGCATGGTCAAGCTCGGCATCGCCGACAAGGTCAAGGCCATGATCGAAGGCGCCGGCCTCAAGGTCACGGTCTATGACGGCTCGGAGCCCAACCCGACCGACAAGAATGTGCACGACGGTGTGAAGCTGTATTTCGACAGCGGCTGCGACGCCATCGTCTCGCTCGGCGGCGGCAGCTCGCACGATTGCGCCAAGGGTGTGGGCATGGTGGTCGGCAACGGCGGCAACATCCGCGATTACGAAGGCCTGAACAAGACCACCAAGCCGATGCCGCCCTTCCTCGCGGTCAACACCACCGCCGGCACCGCCAGCGAAATGACCCGGTTTTGCATCATCACCAACACCGACACCCATGTGAAGATGGCGCTCGTCGATTGGCGCTGCACGCCCAATGTGGCGATCAATGATCCGCTGCTCATGGCCGACATGCCGCCTTCGCTGACCGCGGCCACCGGCATGGATGCGCTCACCCATGCGGTCGAAGCCTATGTCTCGACCATCGCCACGCCGATCACCGATGCCTGCGCGCTGCAAGCGATCCGCCTGATCGCCAAATGGCTGCGTCCGGCGGTCGCCAACGGCACCAACATCGAAGCGCGCGACAAGATGGCTTATGCCGAATACCTCGCCGGCATGGCCTTCAACAACGCATCGCTGGGCTATGTGCATGCGATGGCGCATCAGCTCGGCGGCTTCTACAACCTGCCGCATGGCGTGTGCAACGCGGTGCTGCTGCCCGAAGTCTGCGATTTCAACCTGATCGCCAATCCCGAGCGTTATGCCGACATCGCCGAAGCGCTCGGCGAGAACATCGAAGGCTTGTCGATCATCGCCGCGGCCGAGAAGGGCATCGCCGCGATCCGCCGTCTGGCGCGCGACGTGGGCATCCCGAAGAACCTCGCGGTGCTCGGCGTCAAGGAAGCCGATCTGGCCGTCATGGCCGGCAATGCGAAGAAAGACGCCTGCCAATTGACCAACCCGCGCCTGGCCACGCTGGAGCAGGTGGTGGGCATCTTCAAGGCGGCGCTGGTGGCGTAACGTACCTGGCTTCGATTCGGCGGACATGGATTCGCCGGACCGCAGCATCCACGCATCGCGCAAGCGCGTCGGCCGGCAACGGCATGGCGCGCTTTTCTTTTGCGCCCGCGATGGCGCGCGCATTGGAGGTTTGCGCGAAATCAAGTCCTTAGGGGCACAACGTATCAGCTGGTACATACGCACAGGCCCAACCGAACGACTCTGGCATCGCTGCCGCCGTGGCAGCGCCATCACAGGAGTGCGTTCATGCAAGCGCTGCGTTTTTTCATCGACACCCACGA
>CAXBRX010000419.1:0-3077 GCA_963977835.1 uncultured Derxia sp. | reverse complement strand
CAGGGGCAGGTCTGCAGGATCATGGCTCGGCCGCTGTTGTACCCCGCGGCAGGCGAGGGGTCAAGCCAGCCGGTCGGGCGCCGCCTCCCCCTGCGCAACACGCTCCGAGGGGCGTGGGCCCCGGGTATATTTGCCCCATGCACATCACGCCATCCGGCGCCGCCCTGGGCGCGGAAGTGCGGCACCAGTGCCTGGGCGCTCAAGTACAGGCTGCGCGCGTTGGCGACCAGCATGCGCTCGTAATCGACCGCGTTCATGTCGAGCAGCGAACCGTTGCGGTGGGCGCTCGCCCGCGAGCGGCGCCATCGGGGTGCCGCAAGCGCCGCAGAAGCGGTGCGTGCGCGCCCATTCGGCCAATTGATAAGCGCGCCCGGCCACGCCGAGCCAGCCGTCGTCGACCACGCCGAACAGGCTGCGCATGGACTGGAAGGCATGGCCCGCGGGTGCTTCGGTGCTCGCCTCGACCCAGGCGGCTTCGCAATACTGCGCATCGAAGAGGCCCACCGGCACGGTCTGCGCGCGCGGCAGGTTCAGCGCGGCAAGGGTGTGCGCATCGGGCAGTGCGAGGTCGGCATCGCGCAACAACACTTCGTGCTGGCGAAAGACGAAGCAATGCGCCGCCGGCTGTGCGAGCGGTGCCTGCAAGGGCGTGAAGGTGTGGGGCGTATGGATCATGGCGCCATCCTAACGCGCGGCCGATGTCAGTTCATGCGCGCTCGGGCGCATCATGTGCGCTGCATCCCCATCTTCAAAGGTCTGAACATGCCGCGCCCCATGCTTGCCGAAGAACGTCAGCACCCAGCCATCCGCGCCAAGATCGCCGACTATGGCGCCGACCTGATCGCCGCCGTCGAAGCCGCGAATGCCGCGCATCGGGTGGTGGTGGTCGGCATGGCGCAAAACCCTTTCGTGCGCCGCGCGCGTCGTGCGCTCGACGCGGCCGGCATCGCCCATGCGTATCTGGAGTACGGCAGTTATTTCAGCCAATGGCGGCGCCGCCTCGCGCTCAAGATGTGGACCGGCTGGTCGACGTTTCCGATGGTGTTCGTCGACGGCCGGCTCATTGGCGGCGCGGCCGACTTGCAGCGGCTGCTCGCGAGCGGCGAACTCAAATAGCCGCCGCCGCGAAGCCCGGGCCTTAGTTGGGCGGCGCGTCGCGCAAGGCGCGGCGCAGCACTTTGCCCACCGGCGTCTTGGGCAGCGCATCGCGAAACTCGATGTGGCGCGGCAGTTTGTAGCCCGTGAGCAAAGTCTTGCAATGCGCGAGCACGTCTTCCTTGGTGAGCGTCGGGTCGCGCCGCACGATGCTGACCTTGACCGCTTCGCCGGTGCGCTCGTCGGGCACGCCGCAGACCCCGCATTCGAGCACGCCGGGCAGCGCGGCCACCACGCTCTCGACCTCGTTCGGATAGACATTGAAGCCCGAGACCAGGATCAGATCCTTCTGCCGGTCGGTGATGGTGATGAAGCCATCGGCATTCATGTGGCCGAGGTCGCCGGTGCGCAGCCAGCCGTCGCGCAACACACGCGCCGATTCGTCGGGCACATTCCAGTAGCCTTTCATCACCTGCGGGCCGCGCACGCACAACTCGCCGGTGTGGAGGTCGCGCGCATCGTCGCCGAGCCAGGGCGTGAGCGGGTTGAAAGCGTCGTCGCGGATCGAGACTTCGGTCGATGGCAAAGGCAGGCCGACCGAACCGTTCCATTGCATGTCGAGCGGATTGGCGCAGACCGCGGGCGAGGCTTCGGTCAGGCCATAGGCTTCGGTGATGAAATGCCCGGTCACTTCCTGCCAGCGCTTGGCGACCGATTCCTGCACCGCCGCGCCGCCGCCGATGACGGCCTTGAGTTGCGAGAAATCGAGCTCGGCAAACCCCGGCGCATGCAACAGCCCGTTGAACAAAGTGTTGACCCCGGTGAGCACACTGAATTTGCGCCGCCCGAGTTCTTTGATGAGCCCCGGCAGATCGCGCGGATTGGCGATGAGGACGATCAGGCAGCCCCATTGCACGAAGCACAGCATCGAGGTCAGGCCGAAGATGTGATACATCGGCAAAGGCGCGATCGCGATCTCGTGGCCGGCCACGAAATGTTGGGAAATCCAGGTGCCCGTTTGCGCCACGTTGGCGAGGATGTTGCGATGGGTCAGCATCGCGCCCTTGCTCACGCCCGTGGTGCCGCCTGTGTATTGCAAAAGCGCGAGGTCTTCGCGCGCGACCTTGACCGGCTTGAAGCTTTGCTGCGCACCGCGCGCGAGTGCTGCGCGCATGCCGATGCTGCCTGCGATCTGCCAGGGCGGCACCAGCTTCTTCACGCGCTTGGCAACCCAATTGACGATCCAGCGTTTGGGCGCCGGCAACAGATCGCCGACCTGGGTCGTGATGACCTGCTTGACCTGGGTGTGCGGCAAAGCCTCTTGCACCACATGCGCAAAATTCTCGACCACGACGATGACCTGCACGCCGGCATCCTTGAGCTGATGCTCGAGCTCGCGCGCGGTGTAAAGCGGGTTGACGTTCACCGCCACCATGCCCGCACGCAGGATGCCGAGCAGCGCCACCGGAAACTGCAGCAAGTTAGGCGACATCACCGCGACGCGCGCGCCTTGCGCATTTAATCGTCAGGCTTGGCGTTTTACGGTCATCCTCAATCGTAACCTGCTGGATGAGATTTCCGCCGGCGCCAAAAGCTATATGACGCGCACGCGACCGCTCGATTTGCCCGAGACTCTGTATCAAAAACTCGCCGATCCCGATTTCCATGTGTTTTACCGCGCGCCGGCGCTGATTGTGATTTCGGCCGCCGCACAGGGACCGTGGATCGAGGCGGATGGCGCGCTGGCGGCGGAAAATCTCATGCTGGCGGCGCAGGCGCAGGGGCTTGGCTCCTGCTGGATCGGTCTCTCGCAACCTTTTCTCGCCAAGCGCATTGAAGCAGGCCGCCGTCACCCCATGCATCAGCATCGGCGGTACCCGAGACGGGAAGGGCCGGTTTTCCCACCGGCCCTTTTTTTGGGCGAGATTCACCGCTCCTCCGAAGGGCGGTTCGCTGTTGGATTCATACATCGCGCTCATCCG
>CAXBRX010000418.1:0-3098 GCA_963977835.1 uncultured Derxia sp. | reverse complement strand
GGTCAAAGGCTTCACCGGCGTCATTTCGGACCTCGGCGGCCCCACGGCCAACATGTACCGCCTGGGCTGCAAATCGCCCGAGATCGAGGCCGCCTGCCGCAAGCCGTCGTGCGTCTATCCGGGCATTTGCCAGAACCTCATCACCAACCATGGGCCGTTGATCCAGCTGTATCGGCGCGCGCGCGGCCTGCCGGGCATCAAAAAAATCCTGATCGGCTCGGGCTTGCGCTACGACCTCGCGGTGAAATCGCCGCAATACATCAAAGACCTCGCCGCGCATCATGTGGGCGGCTATTTGAAGATTGCGCCCGAGCACACCGAGGAAGGGCCGTTGTCGAAGATGATGAAGCCCGGCATCGGCACTTACGACCGGTTCAAGAAGCTCTTCGATGCGGCGAGCGCCGAAGCGGGCAAGCAGCAATTCCTGGTGCCGTATTTCATCGCCGCGCATCCGGGCACGAGCGATGCCGACATGATGAACCTCGCGCTCTGGCTCAAGGCCAACGGCTTTCGCGCCGACCAGGTGCAGACCTTTTATCCGTCACCGATGGCGACCGCGACCGCGATGTATCACAGCGGGCGCAATCCTTTGCACAAGATCACGCGCAGCAGCGAAGCGGTGGACATCGTGCGTGGCGAAAAGCGCCGCCGCTTGCACAAGGCCTTTTTGCGCTACCACGACCCGAACAACTGGCCTTTGCTGCGCGACGCGCTCAAGGCCATGGGCCGCAGCGATTTGATCGGCAACGGCAAACGGCATCTGGTGCCGGCCTTTCAGCCCGCGACCAATGGCGGCTACGAGGCGGCGCGGCGCAAAAACTCCACCCCGGCGGGCATGCGCACCGCGCCGCGCATGCCTGCGCGCGACGAAGCACGCCAGGAGTCGCGCCCGGCCCCGGTGGTGCGCGGCCGCTTGCTTACCCAGCACACGGGCCTGCCGCCGCGCGGCACCTCGGCGGCCAAACCCGCGCGGGGCAAGAAAGGGCGTTGAAGGTTCAGGCCGTCATTCGCCCAGCGCAAGCTGCAGCAAAAAATCCAGGTGCGTCGCGGCGTCGCCGCGATCGAGTGCATCGGCGCGCTTGCTGCCCCCCAGGCGCAGAGCCGGCACGGGGCAATACATCTGGTCGGGGGCGAGCGGGCCTTGCGCGGCCAAGGCGTCGCGAAACAACGGGGCTTCGAGGTCTTGTTCGACGAACTCCGGATCGCACAAGGTCTCGTTGAAGAAATCTTCGAGCGACCAGATCAGCACCTCCCCATCCGAGGTGTGCGGATCGATCGAGGCCACGTCTTCATCGCCTTCGTCGCTGAGCCGGCGGTAATAGAAGATCGTGCCGAAGGCCGAGATCGCGATCGGCAAACGGCTCGGGTCTTCTTCTTCGCGCATCAGCCAGCCCCACAACACGTCTTTGTAGCGGTCGGGGTCGATCACGTTCAACAAGCCGTCGTTGTATTGCCCGATGCCACCGATGCGCCAGAGTTCGAGCAAGGCGTCGGGCAGCAGACCGCGGTAGGCCTCGATCAAGGCAGGGGCGGCGGGCGTGGTCTGCGTGGGCGTGTAATGCGCGAGGAAATTCTGCATGGCGGGTGGTGTGGTGGCCGTTGAGTGCGAGTCTGTCATTGCTTGGCTCCACACTCGCATTCGTACAGGGCCATGATTTGCGGGACGCCCCGCTCGACGATGCCCGGAATCGTTTTGGTGGTGAGCGTCGCAAGCATCACGGCGAGATCAAACCAGGCCTCGGTTTTCGAGATCGCGACCACCGCGTCGTAATCCTCTTGCGACATATGGACCTTTTCAGTCGAGTCGTCCGGAATGAAGAGCACCTTGTCGACCAAGGTCTTGCCGACATCCGAGTTGAGAAAATCAACCAGTTCTGCGCTGGAAGGTTCGTCGACGTAACTGGCGATCATCGCGTTCATGTTTTCCACGACCTTACGTCGACTGATGTAGGGCTTGACGAGACGCATGAGCGCCTGGACCTTGGCCGGGTCTCCGTTGACCTTCTCGGTAAAGGCGCGCTGAAACTCGCCTTCGATCAATTTTGTCAGTCCGACGGCATCGATCAATTGCTCGGCACGCAACAAATGGGTCGGCGTGTACGTCGACTGCATGGGCGCGGCCGGTGGGAGGAGTGGGTCGCTCGGGGCCCCATGGCTGGTGAGAGCGAACGTTGCTAAGCAAGCGGCGATGCAATGGCGGAAGGTATGCATGAGGGCTCAGGATTCGAAAACGCGTAGGTAGTTCGGCTGCGACAGCGCCACTCGCGTCGCATCGAAGGCGACGCTGTGATGTTGCACTGCACGCGATTTGTCGTGGTCGCTGGGAACGCAAGTTTTGGCACTGTTGCGTCAGCGTTGTCAGCAAATCGCCGCTTCGCAGATCGACGCGCGCCTGGACGGCTTCTTCGATGGAGCGGTAGCGGCTCGCTCAGGCGTTTAAGCCGAGGTCTTCGACGAAATGGTCGTCGGGCTTGATGCTGCGTACATCGAGGCCGAGCTGGGTCGCGGTGATCTGGAGTACGCGCTGCAAGACATAGTCGCGAGTCCAGCGCCGGCGGTCGGGCTGGCCGACATAAGGCACGAGGTCGGCGATGGTGCGCAGCGCAAACGGCAATTGGTCGGCCAACCGGCGCGCGGCCACCGATCCGCCGAGCGACAAGGTCGCGCAGACGAGGGCCGCGGTCCAGGGCTGCGCATGGAGCGCGATCAGCCCCGCGCCAGCGGCCGCAGGCAAGCCGAGCATCAGGATGAACGCCAGCGGCCGCGAGCATTGCAAAGGTGGCAATTCGTTGGCATCGAGCGCTTGCTGCAAGGTGCGCCATTGCGGACGCAATTCGCCGCGCAAAAACTGCGCGATCGGGGCCTGCAATTGCACCGCCGCGCGCTCGGCGCCGAAGTCTTCGATCAGCACCGATCGCAATCGATGAAACGCGGCCTGCGCGGTATGGGCGCCGGCGCCGCGTTCATGCAGCGCCAGACGGGCCATGACAAGGTCGGCCACCTGCGCCGGCGTGGTCAGACGCACGGCATCGGCATCGTCGATCGCGATGCCGAATTCCTTTTCCACCGCAATCAGGAGTTCGACGCCATCCAGGCCC
>CAXBRX010000417.1:0-3114 GCA_963977835.1 uncultured Derxia sp. | reverse complement strand
TCAGGCGCTCCTTGATCTGGCCCTGGAATTGCGGATCGAGCACTTTGGCGCTGAGCACGAAGCTCGCGCGTGCGAACACATCCTCGGGCATCAGCTTGACGCCCTTGGGCAGCAGCGCATGCAATTCGATGAAGCTTTTGACGGCGTTGAACAAGCCTTCGCGCAGGCCGCTTTCATGCGTGCCGCCAGCCGGCGTCGGAATCAGGTTCACATAGCTTTCGCGCACCACATTGCCTTCGTCGGTGAAGGCGACCACCCATTGCGCGCCTTCGCCGAGCGCAAAGCTCTCGTCGCCGGCCTGGGCATAGCCTTCGCCCTCGAAGACCGGAATGATGGGTTCGCGTTCGAGCGCCTGATCGAGATAGCCCTTGAGGCCTTCCTTGTAGAACCAGGTTTTTTCTTCGCCCTTGGCCAGCCGCAAGGTGGTGCGCACGCCGGGCAACAACACGGCCTTGCTGCGCAACAAGCGTTCGAGCTCGGCGAGCGGAATGGTCGGCGAATCGAAGAATTTGGGCTCGGGCCAAACGCGCACGCGGGTGCCGTTCTTGCGCTCGTCGGGGCCGGCCGGTTGCGAGCGCAAAGGCTCGACGACCGCGCCTTGTTCGAAGGCGATGCTATGCACGCCGCCCTCGCGCCAGACGGTCACTTCGAGGCGTTTGGCGAGCGCATTCGTCACGCTCACGCCCACGCCGTGCAGACCGCCCGAAAAACTGTAGGCGCCGCCCGCGCCTTTTTCGAACTTGCCGCCGGCATGCAAGCGCGTGAAGACGATCTCGACCGTCGGCACCTTCTCCTCGGGGTGCATCCCCACCGGAATGCCGCGCCCTTCGTCTTCGACGGTGACACTGCCGTCGGCACCGAGCGTCAGGGCGATGTGGCGGCCGAAGCCGCCGAGCGCTTCGTCGGCCGCGTTGTCAATCACTTCTTGAATGATGTGCAGCGGATTGTCGGTGCGCGTGTACATGCCGGGGCGTTGGCGCACCGGCTCGAGTCCCTTCAGGACTTTGATCGAGGCTTCGGAATACTCGGGGGTCAAATTGGAACGCGTGGCCATGTCAAGTCGTTGAGCGATTTTTTCCGCCGCTTTGCGGAGAATAGTTGTCCACATTCGCTGTGGACAAAGGCGTGGACCAATCGGCGCAAAGCACGCAACGGCGCGGGTTGCGCTGGCATGATCAAAGTTTGACCAGCCGGCCGGACAAGTCGCGTTTTTTTCGCGCCATGAAACCCGCCACCCCATAAACAGGGGACGTACCGCCGTGTCGCGCCGCTTCGATGCAGTGCAGCGAGGCGCCGAATTATACGGAGCGCCCGGCGGCTGCGGCCGCACGTTGCTCCAATTCTTCCCAACGCGAAAGGGCCATGTCGATGTCCCGCTCCACCTGCGCCAGCCGTTCCGTCATCGCGCCCACTTCCTGCGCGCGTTCGGTATAGGTGGCCGGATCGGCCAAGGCCGCGGTGAGCTGGGTCTGTTCGGCTTCGAGCGCCGCGATGCGCTCGGGCATGGCGCCAAGCTCGCGCTGCTCGTTGTACGACAAGCGCACGCGCTCGCGCGGACGCTGGCCCGCCGCCGCCTCGGTCGTGCCCACCGCAGCCGCTGCGGCGGTTTTCGTAGCCGTCTCAGCTTCCGCGCGCACCGCTTCCATGCGCTCACGCGCGGCGTTCACATCGGTCCAGCCGCCCACGTATTCGGTCCAGCGGCCATCGCCTTCGGCGAGCAGCGATTGCGTGACCACGCGGTCGATGAAGCGCCGATCGTGGCTCACGAGCAGCACCGTGCCCGGATAATCGATCAGCAATTCTTCGAGCAGATCGAGGGTTTCGATGTCGAGGTCGTTGGTCGGTTCGTCGAGCACCAGCAGATTGGCCGGCCGCGCGAACAAGCGCGCGAGCAAGAGCCGATTGCGCTCGCCGCCAGACAAACTGCGCACCGGCGAATTCGCACGCGCGGGCGGAAACAGAAAATCCCCGAGGTAAGACATCACATGCTTGCGCGTGCCGTTGACCTCGATCCAATCGCTGCCCGGGGAAATCGTCTCGCGCACCGTGCGGTCAGGATCGAGCGCGGCGCGCAATTGGTCGAAATAGGCCACGTCGAGCTGGGTGCCGCGCCGCAAGCTTCCGGCATCGGGCGCGAGTTCACCGAGCATCAGACGCAGCAGCGTCGTCTTGCCCGAGCCGTTGTCGCCGAGCAATGCGAGCTTGTCGCCGCGCATGACTGTGAGGTCGAGGTCGCGCACGACGGTGCGATCGCCCATGGTCTTGCTCACGCCTAGGGCTTCGATCACCAGGCGGCCCGATTGCCCGCCCGCATCGACCTTCATTTGCGCGCGGCCGACCGCATTGCGGCGCGCCTCGCGCTCACCGCGCATCTGCACCAGGCGCTCGATGCGCGCCACGCTGCGCGTGCGCCGCGCCTCGACCCCTTTGCGGATCCAGACTTCTTCTTGCGACAGCAGCTTGTCGAAACGATCGCGCTCCAGGCGTTCGGCATCGAGTTGCTGGGCCTTGAGCACTTCGTAGGCCGAAAAATTGCCGGGATAGGACCGCAGATGGCCGCGATCGAGTTCGACGATGCGCGTGGCGACCGCATCGAGAAACGCGCGATCGTGCGTGACGAACAAGAGCGCGCAGCCCAGATCGACCAGCAGGCTTTCGAGCCAGCGGATGGCGGTGATGTCCAGATGGTTGGTCGGCTCGTCGAGCAGCAGCAATTCGGGCTGGGCCGCGAGGGCATGCGCGAGCGCCACGCGGCGCTTTTGCCCGCCCGACATCGCGCCCAGCCGCTGGCTGCCGTCGATGCCGAGCTTGCCCAGCATCGCCTCGACGCGATGCGCATGGTTCCAGCCGCCGGCCGCCTCCAGCGCCGCTTGCGCGCGATGCAGGCGTTCGAGCGCCGCGGGGCTGTCGTCTTCGCCGAGCCCATGCAACGCCGCTTCGTAGGCGCTGATTTCGGCGGCGCTCGGCAAACCGGACGCCACCACCTCGGCCGCGCTCAGCGCGGGATCGAATTGCGGCTCTTGCGGCACGTAACCCACGCGCAAGCCGTTCTGGATCGCCAGGGTGCCGCGGTCGGGCAGGATTTCGCCCGCGACGATGCGCAACAGCGTCGAT
>CAXBRX010000416.1:0-3116 GCA_963977835.1 uncultured Derxia sp. | reverse complement strand
GTTTGTTGAGCCGACGCGCAACGTAGCCGCCGTCGATGGTATTCAAGCTGGTGGCCCACGGTACGAACACGCGGCCGAAGCCCATGACGTACTTGGAGCGCGGATTGTCGTAGTAGAGTCCCAGGTTATAGGTCCGGTTCACGACGTAGCGCAGCGTGCTCAACTGAACATTCGGCCCGGACTGGCTATTGAAACGTCCGCGCCAGTAGCCGCTGAGATTCCAGTAGCTACCATTGATGCGCTTAACATCGGCACGAATCACGATGCCCTGCTGATAGGTGCCCATGCGGCTTTGACGGTCGTAGTAAGTGTTGTTTTCCAGGCTGATGCGGCCCGTTGAGTGGTTGGCTTCCGGAACCCGCTCACGCGGCACGTAGTCGCGCTGTTCTTCTTCCAGGCCCAGCCGCGCGAGCGGCGTGCGGGCCAGCCGCGCGAGTTCGAGCCGCGGTCCGGCCACCGGCATTTCCCATTCATGGCGGGTGCTCATCGCGCCGGTGCCATGGCCCGCGGTCTTGAGCGTCTGCACCCAGCGCTCGCCGTCGCGGCGCAAGCGCAAGGCCATCGCGTTCTGGGCGAGCAGATGGTCGGGCGTATCGAAATAGCGGTTGTCGAGCGGCCGGGTCTGCGCCGGGCCGAGACTCACCTCGCGCAAATGCGGATGGGCGCGCAGGCGCTCCACGTCGCCGGGCGCGATGGCAAGCTTGAATTCGATTTCGAGAGGGGCGGTCATGGCGCGAGCTTAGACGAGCTCGCGCCATGACGCCTATTCCTCAGGCAAGCGAAGGCGACGATCTGTCGTCACCCTGGTACGGCGCTTACTGGACGACGATGGCGCGCGGGGCGCTGGCGTTGCGCTTGGGCAGGGTCAGGGTCAGCACGCCGTCTTCGAAGCGCGCCTGGGCACCGGCTTCGTCGATCTCGTTGGGCAGCACGAAGCTGCGCACATAGCGGCGCGGCGCGCGTTCGCTGAACACCAGACGTTCGCCATCCTTCAATTCGGCGCGCACGGCGGGTTCGGTCTCGATGCTGATCCGATCGGCTTCGATCTGGACCTTGATGTCCTGCTTGCGCACGCCGGGCAGATCGGTGACGAGTTCGAAGGCGGTACCGCGATCGATCACATCGACGCGCGGCTTGACGCTCACCGGTTCGTTGCTGGCCGGACGCGGCGCGAGGAAATCGCGCATCAGGTCGTCAAAGACATTGAAGGCGGGGTCACGGACGGCGGCGGTACGAACGATGGTTTGCATGGTGGGCTCCTGAGGCAGGTCTGACATGAAAGGGCCGGCGGCCCCGATGCCTCCAACATGCGTGCGCCAGACGCGGCTTCAAGATCTTGAAATTCGGCCGCGCAGCCACCATGGCGGCCTCAATTTTTGAGGAACTCCCCCGGGTCGGCGAGCGGATCGGGGCCGACCACGAGTTCGCGCACGACGCCTTGCGGGTCGAATTGCACATGCATGAGGATGGGAAAGACATCGTCTTGCTTCATGCGATAGCTCCAGACTTCACGCGGTGTCAGCGTCAGGCGGAAGGTGTTGGCCGGCGGTCCGAAGCGGGCCAGGATGCTGTTGCGGTCGTCTTCTCCGATGCGCACCCGAGCGAATTCCTCGCTCGTGAGCACTTGGGCAACGCCGGTCACCTTGCCGTTGCTGGCAGTGATGGCATAAGCCACCTGACCGAACGGTGCGCTGGCATAGACCCAGCGCGTGCTGCCATCGGGATTGACGCTCGTCACACTGGGGGCGCCGCGTTGTGCGCGCACCTGATCGAGCGTCTGGCCGACCTGGGCCGGCATCCAGACGGCGCAAGCCGTGCACAACAGCGTGGCGAAGGCGCCGGCGGCTACCGTCTTGAGCGCAATTGCAATCGACATGGCGATCCTCGCAATCTCCCCGATATCTGGTCGACGCCAGGACTCTACGCTTGGTTAGAATCCCCGACCGCTTCCGGAGTCGAGACCATGCGCTGCTTGTTACGCTGTTTTCTGTTGTTGTGGGCTTTGACCGCCGTGCCGCAGGCGGGCGCCCAGACTGCGCCCGAGCCGATCCGGCTGGCGATGATCGAGAGTTTTTCGGGGCCGTTCGCCAATGTCGGCGAATCCTGGCTGCGCAATCTGCAATTTGCCGTCGATGCGGTGAACAAGCGCGGCGGCGTGCGGGTGGCCGATGCGAACGGGCGCCTGGTCCAGCGGCCCTTGGTGATCGAAACCTTCGACGGCAAAGGCCAGGTCGAAGACAGCCTGATCGGCCTGCGCGCCGCGCAAGACCGGCATATCGGCTTCGTGTTGCAAGGCGCGAGTTCGGCCGTGGCCGGCGCGCTGGTCGATGCGATCGAGCGCAACAATCAGCGCAACCCCGATCGGCGCATGGTCTTCCTCAATTACGCCGCGGTCGCACCCGAACTCACCAACCAGAAATGCAGCTTCTGGCATTTCCGTTTCGACATCCATGCCGGCATGCGCATGCATGCGCTGACCGAAGTGCTCAAGGCCGACACCCATGTGAAGCGGGTCTGGCTCATCAATCAGGATTACAGCTTCGGCCGCGATGTGGCGGCGCTGGCGCGGCTGATCGTGCGCGCCGCGGAGCGGACCCAGGTCTGGGTCGTGACGCACGCCCCGCGCCTGATCGCCGCCCTGAAGCAGGCGGATGTCATCGATCTGATACCGCATCATGGCCAGCCGCGTCAGGCCCAGGCCAAACGCCCAGCCCATCCACTGGTCGGGGTCGATGCCGCTGCCGCAGCTGATCTCGAGCACCAGCCCCTCGGGCCCGGCGAAGTACATCGACTTGCACATGCCGTGATCGATCGGCCCCATCACGACGACGCCCCGGCTGCGGATGCGATCCCGCATCTCGAGCAGTTCATCGAGCGAATCCACGTTGAGCGCGAGGTGCTGCATCGTCCCGCCGGGCATCGGCCCGCCGGCGTTGCCCGCGTGGGTCACGCCGAGTTCCTGCTGCGTCGTGTTCTTCGGGTGCTGGACGAATGCGATGTAGCACTCGGGGCTGAGCTCGATGAATCCGTGGAAGGTATCGGGCACACCGTGCATCCAATAGAGCGCCTTCAGCTCCCCGCCGAGCACGTCGGAGAAGAACTCGATCTGTGCCTTG
>CAXBRX010000415.1:0-3126 GCA_963977835.1 uncultured Derxia sp. | reverse complement strand
GTGCACCAACACGACCCGCAGCGCGGAGCAATTCGCTGCCTGCCGTGCGAGTGCCGTGCAAGCCTTGCGCGCCTGCCGCCAAGCCGGCGGCCATTGAGCGCGCGGGCGCGGCGCGCGCCTATTGCGCCGCGTTGGTGCTCGGCGCGGGCAAGAGCTCGTTCTTGTCCAATTGCTCGCGGTCCTGCTCGATCATTTTCTCGATCTGGGCGCGTTTGATGCCCGTGAACGGCTCGGATTGCAGCATCGCGTCCGAGCAGGTCTTGTGCTCATAGCGGTCGATCAACTCGTTGCCGAGCGCGTACATTTTCGCGTTGCGCGCCCGGCATTCGCCATGCGTCTTCTGCTCGCCGGCAAGCGTGAGTTCGACGCGTTGCTTGTCCAGGCGCAATTCGCCCAGTTTGCGTTCGGTCTCGGCGAGCTTGGCGGCCAGGGCGTCCTTGTCTGCGGTCACGGCGGCAATGCTGGCGCGCGCAGCTTCGAGTTCCTTGGTCAGCTCGGCATTGCGCGCGCTCGCAGACTGGGTGCGGCGATGCGCTTCGGCGGTTTTGGTTTGCGCTTCCTTGAGCTGACCTTCGAGCCCGGTCTTTTCCTGGGTCAACTGATCTTTTTCCTGCTTGGCGGCGCGCAATTGTTGTTCGAGCCGGCGGGTGGCGGCAGATTCCTTGCTCGATTTGTCGGCTGCCATGGTGGGCACGCAGGCGAGCATGAGCGCCGCAACGCAAAGCGTGCGGGCCAGGACGATGGTGGTGGGTTGCATGGCGGCGCTCAGAACTTGGCGTTCAGATCGACCTGGAACAGATCGACCTTCAAACGGGTCGGCGCGGTTGCCGTGCCCTGGATTTTTGGTGCCATCGAATCGATCAGCTGCGACGCGAGCCAGCGCGCCGATACCCAGGTGTTCTTGTCGAGGCCGTAATTGGCGCCGAGGATGTAGCCCTTGTTGTTGGTGCCGCCAAGACCGAAATCCGAATTCGTGTAGGCATCGAGGACCGCGTCGCTGCCGAGCCAACGATAGGCGAGCGACAGATTCCAATCGCCCAGGCGCAGCATCTCGGGCTGGCCGACGCTGAGCTTGGCTTGATAGCCGTAATCCTTGCCGTCGACGACTTTCACCCCGGTGCGTTGCGCGATCTTGCTGCGATCGAAGGCGAGGTTCTTGACGTAGTCGGCGGTGAAGATCACATGCGAAGGATCGAAGCGCGCGAGGTCGATCGAACCGGTCAGGTTGAGTTCGCGAAAGCCCGAAGCCAGGCCCCAGAAAGTGCGCAGCGAGGTGTCGGTGCTCGCGTTTTCGATGAACAGCGTGTTGCCGCGCTGGCGCATGCCGTCCGGGTATTCGTAACGCACGCCGTAATCGGCCGCGCTCGTGTACGTGGTGTCGTTTTCGAGCCGCCCGTCGAGACCGTGGTAGCTGTACAGCGCAAGGCCGAGCTTCAGATCGGCGGTCGGCGCGAAATGCCAAAGCAAGCCGACCTGGCCGCCGACGAGATCGCGCGAGCGGGTCTGCAGCGGATTGTCGGTGCGCAAAGGGAACCAGCCTGCGGTCGCAAACCCGGTGAGGCTCGGGCTGATCGCGCGCGTGTAATTCGCCGCGATCCCTTCGAAGCCGAGGTCGTCGGCCCAGACCAGATCGGTCGAGAAGAACGGGTTGGCGATGCGCCCGCCGCTCAAGGTGAGCCAGGGATTGGGCGTGAGGTTCAGATAGCCGCGATCGAGGACCAGCGTGTATTTGTTGAAGCCCTGGCCCATGGTCTGATTGGTCGAGGTCGGGCCCGAGGTGCTGCCGGTGCTGATGCGAAAGCCGCCCGACGCGGTGTCGGCGATCTTCAAGTCGGCGCCCACGCGCAGGCGTAGGCGGCTGCGATTGAAATTCTCTTGCGTGTTGGTATTGGAAAACGAGTTCAGGCTCGCATTGCTGGCAATGTCGGCCGCGCGCGTGAGGCCGGTACCGACGCTGCTGATGTAGCCGTAGCCGGGGGCGGTGTTCTGGTTGTCGAGCCGGGCCACGTCTTCGCGCAAGCGCAAGTCGCCGTAGAAGCGAAAGCGGTCGAGCCAATCGGGCAGGGCGCCCGGATTGCCCCAATGCTCTTCCTTCGCTTGGGCAAGCACTTCCTGCTTGAGCTGCTCGCGCAATTCACGGCGCATCGATTCCGGAACATAGGGCACGCGCACCACGCGCGCCGAAGTCGCTTCTCCCGCACCGGCCTTGGCCTGCGGCGCGGGCGTATCGGCGCTCGCCGTGGTCGCGGCGGGCGTGGGGGCGGCACCGGGGGTTGCGGCTGCTGCAGGCGCCGAGGCTCCCGTGAGATCGGCGAGCACCTGGCGTTTGACTTCCTCGGTCATCTGGCTTTTGAGCTCGGCCATCACTTCGCGCCGGATTTCCTCGGTCATCTGAGCGCGCAATTCGACCAGCAATTCGCGCTTGAGCTGCTCGCGCATGGCCTGACGCGCCGCATCCGCAGCAGGATCGGCGGAGGGGGCGACGGATGGGGTGGCCGCGGGTGCGGTGGAAGGCGCCGCGGTCTGCGCATGGGCCGGCGCACCGGCAAGCATCAAGGCCGAGACGGCGGCGCCGATCAGCGTGGGAGTGGTGCGGAGTCGGGTCATGGCACGGGGTCGTCGGAAGAAGGTTGATCAGGCGCGATCGCCCGCCACCACACGTAGCCGTATCGGCTGCGGCATCTTTGGCGGTGGCGGCTCGGAAAACGCGGGCAGCGCAGCCAGCGCGTTGCGGATCGCGTCGTCGGTATCGCTGTCGTTGGTGCTGCCTTGCAATTCGAAGTTCTTGATGCGGCCGTCTTCACCGACCCAGACGCGCACTTCGATCTTGTATTGACGCCGCTTCAGTTCGGCGCGCCGGTTCAAAAAGCGCTGCAGCTCCGATTTGATGGAGCCGGCATAGACATTGAACGGATTGATCAGGCTGCCGCCGCCGGTACCGGTGCCGAGCTTGCTCAGGTCTTCGTTGGTGACGTGGCCGGAAGCGAACGCGCTCGGCGCGTCACCCGCGGCGCCTTCCATCTTCAGCGCCGGATCGGCGGGCGGCTCGTTCTTCTTTTCCGCCTGCTCGAGCTTGACTTCCTTCTTATCTTCTTTCGGCGGCTCGGGCTTCTTTTCTTCCTTGGG
>CAXBRX010000414.1:0-3153 GCA_963977835.1 uncultured Derxia sp. | reverse complement strand
GCTGGCCTTGCTGGTGGCCGCAGGCGCCGCGCTCGCCGCCACCATGGCGCTCGACACGCTCAAAGTGCAGCGCGAATCAGCGCTGGCGACCGCGCGCCAGGCCTACAGTCAGGCGCGCGCCATGCCGGAGCGCAGCGCGGCCAACGGCGATGTCGAGGCCTTGCTGGTGCGCTTCGAGCCGCAGGAGAAACTCGCCGATTTCGTCGAGGAGCTGCATCGGCGCGCTGCGCAATACAAGGTCGGCATCGATCATGCCGAATACCGCGCGCAAGCCGATTTGCGCGGGCGTGCCTTGCGCTACGAGATCGTGCTGCCGGCGCGCGGCAGCTATCCGAATTTGCGCAACTGGCTGACGGCGGTGCTGCACGATCATCGTGGTGCGACGCTGCTCGAATTCTCGGTGCGCCGCGCGGGCGAAGGCGTGGGCCAGCTCGATGCCCATGTGCGCCTGGCCGCCTATTTGCGGAGTGCGCCATGAGTTCGCGCCGCTGGATGTGGGGCATGCTCGCTGCGACGCTGGCGGCAACGCTTTGGACCGCGCTCAGCGACGACGACGCGTCCGCGCCGCGCGCCGCGTCGGTGGTACAGCCGGCGCGCGCTGGCGATGCGCGGTCCGAAGCACGCGCCAGCTCCGACACAAATGGCGCCACTGCCGCCGCGTCCGCCGTCGTCGCCCCCGAGTCCGCCCCCGCGCCCGAGCGACCGGCTGTCAACGCCGCCGCAGTCGATGTGTTTGCGGCCTACACCTGGCAACCGCCGCCACCGCCACCGGTGCCTGCCGGTCCGCCTCCCAAACCGATGCCGCCGCCTTTGCCCTATGTGTATGCGGGGCGCGTCGTCGATGGCGGGAAAACACAATTCCTCCTCTTGGAGCAAGGAACACTGCATAGCCTTGCTGCGGGCGCGGCGGTCGGCGATTACCTCCTCGAATCGGGTTCCGACACCCAACTCGTTTTTCTGCACCGACCAACCGGCGAACGCCAGACGCTCGCCATTGCACCTCAGGCGTCCTTGCCATGAATCTGCGTTCCGCCTTTTTCCTGACGATGGCCGTCGTGACGTTGGCCGCTTGTGGCACACCGGCCGCCGTGCGCGACAGCCGCACGTTGATGGCCGAAGGGAAGTTCGAAGAATCCGTCGCCGTGCTCGCCCGGGCCGCAAACGATGCCCCGACCGATCCCGAGTTGCGCAGCGCCTATGCGCGTCAGCGCGAATTGGCGGTGGCGCGCGTGCTGGCAAGCGCCGAGGAAGCGGTGCGGGCGGACCGCTATGAAGTCGCGCAAACCGAGTTCGAGCGCGTTCTGCGCATCGAACCGGCCAATGTCCGTGCGCGCGACGGGTTGGCTGCGCTCGCCACCAAGCGCCGTTTGCAAGACGAAGTCGTGCGAGCCAATGCACAGATCGAGCACGGCGAGCTCGACGCGGCCGAGCAGCGCCTGCAAGCCGTGCTGCGCGAAGACCCGATGCAACTCGAAGCGCGCAAGGCGGTGCAGCGATTGCGCGATCGTCAGGCGCGCGAGGCAGCCGCTCAGAAGCCTGCACAGCCGGCTTTGCAGCGCCCGGTCACGATCGAGTTTCGCGAAACGCCTTTGCGCAGTGTGTTCGAAGTGCTGTCGCGCAGCGGCGGAGTCAATTTTGCGTTCGACCATGAGGTCAAGCAGGATGCCAAGGTGACCTTGTTCGTGCGCAATGCGCCCGTCGATGATGTGATCCGCATCGTGCTGGCCACCAACCAGCTCGACCGCAAGACGCTCAACGACAATACCTTGCTCGTCTATCCGGCCACCCAGGCCAAGCAGCGCGAGTATCAGGAACTCGTCACGCGCAGCTTCTTCCTCGTGAACGCCGATGCGAAGCAGGTGCAGGCCATGCTGCGCACCCTGGTCAAGTCGCGCGACATCTATGTTGATGAGCGTTTGAACATGGTGTCGCTGCGCGATACCACCGAGGCGGTGCATTACGCCGAGCGTCTCGTCGATCTGGTCGATCGCGCCGAGCCCGAGGTCATGCTCGAACTCGAAGTCATCGAGATCAGCCGTTCGCGCGCGCAGGAGCTCGGGCTCGAATTTCCCACCAGCGTCCAGGCCGATGCCGCCTTGCCGGTGGCCACCAATGTGAACACCGGCCGCATCGACGTGAATCACATGAATCTGGTGGCGACCATCGCAAGCCCTGCGCTCAAGCTGCATCTGAGCGCCTCCGACACCGACACCAATCTGCTCGCCAATCCGCGCATCCGCGCCAAGAATCATGAGAAGGCCAAGGTGCTCATCGGCGAGAAATTGCCGGTCTTCACCTCGACCGCGGTGCAAAACGCGGGCGTGTCCTCGTCGGTGTCCTACATCGATGTGGGCCTCAAGCTCGAAGTGGAGCCCAACATCTATCTCGATGACGAAGTCGGCATCAAAGTGCAGCTCGAAGTCAATTCGAATCTGGGCCAGGTCAGCTCCGGCGACGGCAATACCACCGCCTACAAGATCGGCACACGCACGGCCCAGACCAATCTGCGCTTGCGCGATGGCGAGACCCAGGTGCTGGCCGGGCTCATCAATCGCAACGAGAGCGAAACCCTCTCCAAGCTTCCGGGCCTGGGCGACATTCCTGCGTTGGGGCGTTTGTTCTCCGACAATTCCTTGAGTCGTGACAAGACCGAGATCGTGTTGTTGATCACGCCGCGCATCGTGCGCAACATCATCTCGCCCGAGCTCGCGGCCGTGGCACTCGCCTCGGGCACCGAGGCCGACATCGGCGCGGCGCCCTTGAGCGCATCCACCTGGTCGAGCGCGCGGAGGAACGAGAAGACGAAATACGCGTCGTGGACGCGGTCGGAGACAGGGGCGGGAAACGCGGTGCGCAGCTGCGCGACGAGATCCTGATACGGCGCACCACAAGGTCGGTCCGCTCTTCGGCGCGCTCGAGCAGTACGACGTCTGGTTCACGGCGCTCCGGCGCGACCAGTCGCCGTCGCGAGCGAATCTGCAGGAGATCGAGCCGTTCCGGCTGCCCAGCGGCAAGATGATCACGCGCGTCAGCCCGCTCGCCTCATGGACGGCGAAGGACGTGTGGGCCTACGCGAAGGCGCACGCGATTCCCCTGCTGCCCCTCTACGACCAGGGCTTCACGAGCATCGGCTGCGAGCCGTGCACGCGTCCG